>CAYXEF010000004.1:52810-58133 GCA_964463825.1 uncultured Candidatus Cloacimonadota bacterium
CCATTGAACCAGCTGATATAGACCGGCACACCGGCTGCGGGCAGTCCGGCGGCGTTCTGGGCATGGATGCTGAGGGTGCAGTTCACTGCGGGGATGTAGGGATCCTGGGAATTAAAGCCAATGTCCTTGGCCCAGATGTTCCAGACATTGTAGTCCCAGTCCCAGAGCCAGGTCTGGACCGCGGTCTGGCCGTCCGTGAGCGGATGCAGGTTCACGCTGAGATCGTTTTGCGGCCCCCAACTGAACTGCTCATCCAGATAACTTTGATACTGCGCCCGGAAGAAATCCTGATTCCGGTTAATGCTGAAACCGGGGATCAACTGGCTGAGGTTGGCGGGCCAGGGCAGGCTGGTCGGAGCCTGGAAGCCAGCCGGGAAGGTCCAGAAGCCCTGACTGGTGCTGAACACAAGGTCGGGGATCTGATCCAGATAGCCGTTGCCACCATCCAGGTCGAAGAGGACCAGAAACTCGTCCTCAGAATTGAACCAGGCGCGGGAGATCATGCGGGCAACGATCGGATTGGCGCCGGCCGCGGTGGTCAGGCAGATCAGTGCGGCAAAAAGCAATAGTCTTTTCATCTTACACTCCTTGTGTCAGATGTGCCAAACACGGTGGAGTGGGCAGGGTTTTTCGGCCGGAGGCCACGCGCAGGAGAGAAATGCCGCGGGGCCGACCGTAGCTGCCACATCAGCGCCGTATGTTGAATATAAATGTTGCATTATTTGTTCCAATCTTCAAACAAATTCCAGCGGCGCTGACTGGCAACTTTCAGCTTGACGGATACCCGGGCGCCAAAAATCGTGCTTTCTCATGCAATAAAACAAGGAGTCAAGATGTACGCCATCGTTGATATCAAAGGATTTCAGTTCAGGGCTGAAGCCAACGCCATCCTGCGCGTTCCCCTGCTGAACACGGCGGAACCTGGCCAGACTTTGGAGTTTGACCGGGTGCTCCTGGTGCGGGACGAAGCAGACATCCGCATCGGGCAGCCCGTCGTCGAAGGCGCAGCAGTCCTTGCCGAAGTGATCGAACACGGTAAAGGCAAGAAGAAGGTGATCTACCATCACAAGAGACGGAAGGGTTACCGCGTCAAAAAAGGTTACCGTGAGCAATACACCAGCGTCAAAGTCACCGGGATCCGGGCCTGAGGAGGAATCATGGCACATAAGAAAGGAGTCGGAAGCAGCCGCAACGGACGCGACAGCAATCCCAAATACCGCGGCGTGAAAAAGCACGGCAGCGAGTACGTCCTGCCCGGCAACATCATCATCCGCCAAAAAGGCACCAAGTTCCATCCCGGCGCCAATGTCGGCATGGGACGGGACTTCACCATCTTCAGCCTGGTGGAAGGCCATGTCAAGTTTGAGGTCCGCGGCGAGGGGCGCAAGTTCGTCTCCGTGGAACCGGTTAACGCCGGCGAATAAACATTACAAACACCAGCAGATATAACCCCGGCGGATCAGTCGGGGTTTTTTTTGTCTGCGCGCCATCGCCGCCACAGGCTGCGAGCCAAAAAAAGACCCGGCGCGAAGCCGGGTCTGATCTGGGTTATTATTTATGGGTTGTTTATTTGACGATGACCAGCTTACGGGTCTGGTTGAGGGACGGGGTGGTCAGCTTATAGAAGTAGACGCCGCTGCCGCAGTTGTTGCCGCGGTTGTCCCTGCCGTTCCAGTTGATGGTGTGGACGCCTTCGCTCACGCTGAAGGAGCGCACCAGCTGGCCGGAGATGTTGTAGATGCTGACGGTTCCGGTCTCGCCGGCCTTGAGGGCCACTTCGATGTTGGTAGAGCCCGAAGCCTTGAAGGGATTGGGATAGGCGTTCTTCATCGTGGTGATCTCAGGCAGCACGGGCGGGACGTTGCCTTCGACGATTACGCTCACAGGACCGTGATAGGCGCTGCTGGTGTAGTCGATGGCTTCCAGCCAGTAGTAGTAGGTGGTGCCGATCTCCACGTCCTTGTCTGTGACGCTGTAGCTTTGGGTGGTGCTGGTGTTGGTGGCCTGGATCAGGGGGCTGTCGATCTGCACCGCGGTATTGGCCGCGTCGCTGGCGCTGCGATAGACCAGGTAACCAACCATCTGGCTTTCACTCTGGCTCACCCAAGTCAGTTGCACGAAGTTCTGCGCGGTCAGGGTGGCGGTGAAGGAGGACAGTTCCACCGGGACCTGGGATTCGTCTTGGATTGTGATATAATCCAGGCCGAGGTCGCAGAAGTTGTAACCGTAGTTGCTGGTGGCTTTGAATCTGATATGGGCGGTACCGCCGGCGTAAGCGGCCAGGGAGTGCTCTCTGTAGATCCAGGCGTTGGTTTCAGTCAGGTCGAAGCTGTAGAGCAGGTTCCAGGTGGCCATGCCGTCGGTGGAGATTTCCACGTCCAAAGGCGCTGCAGCGCCATCGGCGCCGATCCAGGCCCAGTAACCAAGCTTCTTCGCGCCGCCACTCAGGTCGAGCGGAGGGGTGACCAGGGAATAGGGATTATATGTCGTTGAGGCCAGATAGACATACAGGCGGGCAAAATAGTCGCCTTCATAGGGTGCGGCCGCGCCGTGGCTTGCATCTGTAGTCACAACTTCCCAGTTGCGTGTAGCTCCCGCTCCGGCAGTCAGCGACCAGCCATTGGGAATGACTCCGCCCTCGAAGCCTTCCATGTAGGGGAAGGTGGTGATCGTGGGATCGGGCATGACGGTGAAAGACCAGATCGGACAATTGACTGCGAAACCGCCGATGCTGTTCCAGGGCACGATCTGCCAATAGTAGGTCATGCCGTATTGCAGATCCGGCGTGGGATTGTAGGTGGTCAGCAGGTTGAGGTCCAGACCGTTTTCAATTCCGGTCGGCGGTGTAACTCCACCACCGTCCATGCCAAAATACAGATAGTATTTCTCCACAGTGCCACCGCCGGTAGCCCAATTCAGGGTCGCGGTCGGAGCTACATTCAGCGTACCGTCGGGTGTGGGTGAAACCAGCAGGGCCGGATTGGGCGGAGCGGAGGCCGGGGTGAAGGTGATGCTCAGATCGAAATAAATATCGGCGGGGGAGGGCCAGTTGTCGATGATCAGGTAATAATCACCAGGCGTAATGTTGTAGCCGACAATGTTCTGTGGCGCGTTTGAGCCATAGGCCTGCGCCAGGATGGCGGCGGGCGCGGCTATACTGGGGATCGTATTGACCAGGAACATGCCCATATACTGGCCGGAATATCCGGCTTGATTCAACAAGCTTACATCCAGCAAGCCGATCGAGGGGATCGTGAACTTGGTAACCCAGTCTTTGCCGAGGACGTATCCGCTGCTGATCACGCCAGTATACATCTGGTAGATATAGTCATTGGCATAACCGGCAGTGGTGCCCAGGTAATTGACCAGAGGCAAGGTCGCCAGGTAAGGATATTCGCAGATCTCGCCCACCAGAAGCGGCACACCGGTGCCCGTGACATTGATGGGCGTAGTGGAGCGGTCATCGTTGATAGTGATGATCGCGGCATGCGGATTGGGGTCGGTGGGAGTGTAAGTGACGTCGAAGACATAGGTTTCCCCGGGGCTGAGAACCTCTGGCAGGGCAGGAAGCGTTCCCATGTTGAAATAAGTATAGACATCCAGGGTTACAGAATTGAGCGTGAAATCTGCCGCGCCGGAGTTACTCAGGGTCACGGTGAGAGTCTTGGTCAAACCGACATACGAGTTGCCAAAAGCCACGGGGTTGGGGCTGACGCTCAGCACACCGACCGTCGGGGCCTGGAATTCGTAGGTGGTACCGCTGAGGGGGTAGACCGTGCTGGAAAGGGCCAGGGACGAAGTCACAGCGGCGCCGACGAGCGGAGGATTCCAGCTGGGTGTAACGGCATCGGTCATTAGGGTTTTATAATTCGAAGCGACATTGTCGGGAGCGCCGCGCAGGCCGACCTGGATGGTTGTTGCGTTCGCGTTGTTGGTCATTGTGCCGTACATCAGGACCACTTTGTTGCCGGCTTCCTGCAGGCGGATCTGGAAGTTATAGCTGTCACCCGTGCCAGATGATCCGTATTTCTTGTAATTCTTCCACTGTACCACACATTCGTAGCTGCCGGGAGCTCCGATGGTCTCGATGCGCAGTTCAGCGCCGGTCTGGGCCTGGAGGTCTTTGCCCAGGCCCGCGATCCGGGCGACCAATTGCGGCGGCGCGATCACGGTGGTGGAACCCAGAGGTGTATAACTGCTGGAGGTGGAAATATTCACGGAGGGGGTCAGAGCCGACTGGCCCAGGCTGATCCAGCCGTTGTTGTTGATGGCGAACCGATCGTAGATAACGCCGTCATAAATGAAATTAAAACCGATGGGAAATCCCACGCCAGTGGTGGTGGTTCCGCCCAAGGGCACCGCGGGATCCACGAAACGCTGGTCGTCGCTCGTCGCGCTGCCCAGCAAGGTACCGCCAGTGATCTCGGCGTAAGTGCCGACACTGGGGGTGAACGTATAGCCGCTTACCGCGGCGAACATCGCGCAGGATAACGCCGCGAGGACTATGGCTAACAGGATTTTCTTCATAACGAACTCCTTTTGTTGTTATGTTGTGTGTGGGTTGATTGAATGACTATTGCGGATGTCTTGTAATAAAAAAGCCCAATTTTGACGCCCCTCTCCCCGCAGGAAGAGCAAACCAGGTTCAGATTGCAGAAAGTGTCTGGCAATCCTGTTTCCAACATAAGTAAATCCTTTCTCATGATTTCGCTTTTAGACTCATTACGAATCTACGAATTCCACTTGTGCGCATTAAAAACCACATCGCAATTATCTGTCAAGCCTTTTTTTGCTTATTCCACATCAAGTTGCGGCTATCAGGCGTGATCCCGGATCATACTCTGCAGCGTATCCTCTTGCGGGACATATCATAAGAACGCTGTCCAAGACACGCCGGCTCTGCCTGTAAAAGCCGGTATGATCAGGCACAAAGAGGCACTCGACACCCACCGAAGCATTAGATGCGAGAGCCCAGCTGAGCAGACCTCAGAACCTCCGTCTTCGGCATCGGGCACCTGTCACTTAAGGAGTGGGCATCACCCCCGGGACGGGCATCGCCCCGGTTATCATTGCGGACTCACTGCGGACTCACTGCGGACTTTGTCCGTAATGAGTGCGCAGTGAGTCCGCAATGATAATGGGAGCCAAGCTGGGGAGGAGGGGGTGGCTTACACCTTTTCGCTTTCAAGTCTGCTGGAGTTGAGCGAGCCTGCGGGCATCGACTTCAGCAAGGTCGGAGAGTCCTGGAGTCCATGCTTCTGCGTCGCCGGACTCCAAGATAACGCCTGTCATCCCGGGCTTGACCCGGGATCCAGTCTTTTCA
>CAYXEF010000005.1:0-57294 GCA_964463825.1 uncultured Candidatus Cloacimonadota bacterium
TTGAACCACTACAGATGAAAATACGGCTGGTGTAAAAAATGGGGGAATGCCAATGGCTCTTTTTCATTGACACAATTCGCAGATGTGGAGATAAAGGAAAAAATGCTGATTTGGGAGTCTATCATGAAGAGACTTGTAGCTTTGAATATCCGGCCCGCGGCTCTGTTCGTCGTGATCGCGCTGCTGTTGGCCGCCGTTCCCGTCTGGTCCCAGACGGATTATTTCGCCGTTGATGTGGACGACCTCTTCGGCCTCTGGTATGGCGAAAGCGACTGGGGCGACTTCGACAACGATAACGACCTTGACCTGCTGATGGCGGGCTACGGCCTGGTCACCGGACAGGGTTACAACAAATTCTACCGCAATGACGGCAACTCCGTTTTTACTCTTCTGACCACTGATCTGCTGGGCACCGGCAACGGCACCGTGCGCTTCGCCGACCTCGATGGGGACGGCGACCTCGACGCCCTGGTCTGCGGCCAGGTGGCCAGCAACGTGGACACCACGCGCGTGTATGTCAATAATTCCGGCGTCTTTGCCGACAGCGGAACGACCCTGCCGCGGCGGGTCTCCAGCTGGATGAGCGTGGGCGATTACGACAACGACGGCGATCTGGACATTTTGCTCACCGGCGGCACGATCGACGCCCCCAGCGTGGGCTACGTGCATATCCTGCGCAATGATGGCGCGTTCCAATTCACACCGGTCGAAGTGCTCACACCCGGCATCCGCAACGGCAACGCGGAATTCGGCGACTACAACGGCGACGGCTGGCTGGACATCGCGCTGACGGGTTCCGCGGGCTCCGGCAACTATATCTCCAAAATCCTGCGCGGCAGCCCCGAAGGTACTTTCACCGATATCGACGCCGGGCTCTACGGTCTCCGCTACAGCCGTATCGCCTGGGTCGATTATGACTGCGACGGCGATCTGGACGTCATTCTCAGCGGCTCCTATTCCAATGAAGCCCCCAGCCTTTTCAGGCTGTACCGCAACGACGGCGGCGACACCTTCACCGAAGTCACCCAATCCAACGTCCAGGGCGAACGCCAGGGCGATCTGGTCTGGGGCGATATCAACAACGACGGCTACGCGGACATCATCGTCAACGGCTTGCTCACCAACACTTCGATCGTGGAAAACCTCTACCTCTATAATACGCAAACCGGCTTCTACGAAAACACACAGACCCTCACCTACCTCAAATACGCCGCCATTTCTCTCGGCGACTACGACAACGACAACAGACTGGACATGAGCGCCAGCGGGTACTACGATTATCAGGTCTACTGGAACAAACTCTACCATAATATCGGGGTAACGGCCAACACGCCGCCCACACCGCCATCCGGCCTGAACGAGGTCGTCTCGGACAACATCGTGACCCTGGGCTGGGATCCGGGCTCCGATGCCCAAACCCCGGCAGCCGGACTCACCTACAACGTCCGCATTGGCACCACCCCCGGCGGCCACGAGGTCCTGCCTGCCATGGCCAATTCCGCCACCGGCTGGCGCAAGGTCGCCCGTCCCGGCAACGCTTGGCAGCGCAATTTCTATCATCTGCCCGATCTGCCCAACGGCGTCTATTACTGGAGTGTGCAGGCCATCGACAACGCCTTCGCCGGATCGGCCTTCGCGACCGAGCGCAGCTTTACTGTCGGAACGGCGAACGAGGACCAAGTCCTCTCCCCCATTTCCGGCATCAGCGCCAGACCCAATCCCTTTGCCGGAGAAATCCGGATCTCGGTCGCGCTTAAAAATCCCACGGAATTCGACGCCAGGATCTACAACCTGAAAGGTCAATTGGTCAAGACCTTGGATGCTGAATCCGCCAACCCCACTGATGACTTGGTCTGGAACGGCTTTGACGATCAGGGCCACAGGCTTCCCGCCGGCATCTATCTGCTGCGGGTGCAATCCGGCGACCAGATCCAGACCCGTAAAATAATGAAAATCCAATAGGAGTACATACATGAAAAAGACACTCATCCTACTCATCATCGCTCTGGCGGCCTCCGCGGCCTTCGGCTGGGATCTCATCCGCCAGGCTGCCTTCCCTACCAACTTCTACACCCTCGAAAAGATCGGCAACACTATCTGGGCCGGCGGTTATGTCGGCGGTGTGGCCAAATCCACCGACGACGGACTGAGCTGGTCCTTTGTGGAAACTCCGGCCTACAATGCCGAAACTTCAGATTACAAGGATGTCTGGGGAATTGATTTCATCGACCAGAACAATGGCATAATGGTCGGCGACGACGGCATGGTGGCTCTGACCACGGATGGTGGTACGACCTGGAACTGGCCGGCTTCTGCACAGGCCGTGATCGGTACCACCCGCATGTACGGCGCTGTCTATTTCCCGGACGGGCGCATCTGGATCTGCGGCTATGACGGCAAGATCGGCTATTCGCCAGATCATGGCCAGACATGGTCCCTGCAGGGCGTGGGCGTGACCACCGTGATCGGCTACGGTATCTCCATGAACGCCTCCGGAGTGGGTTTTATTGCCCTCAACAACGGTGATCCCGACCAGTCCAAGATCCTCAAAACCACGGATTTCGGGGTCACCTGGACCCTGGTCAACCTCACCATCGCCGGCAATCCCACCCTCTACAAAGTCCGCCACTTCGGCAACAAAGTCGTTCTCTGCGGCGACAAAGGCTATATCGGCTACAGCGATGACAATGGCGCTACTTGGACCCACTATCCCAATGCCGCCGGAACACTCACCTCCGATGCCATGCGTGACGTGATCATGGACGGCAACACAGGCTACGCGGTGGGCAGAAACGCCCGCTTGCTAGTGACTTCCGACGGTTGGGCGACCTGGACGCTGGTCACACACAATTTCAATCCCTATTTCGAAGGTATCGTATTCCGCACTGACGGGAGCCTGCTGGCCTGTGGCTGGCAGGGCACGCTTTCCATATCGAACGACCAGGGCATCACCTGGGAAGACCAGGTCCCCACAGCAATCGATCTCTGGCAGGCCAGCATCGTAGATGCCGACACCTGGTACATCGCCGGGGACAAGGGCACGATCCTGAAAACCGTCGACGGCGGGCAGACCGTGCTCAAAAAAGGCATCGCGGGCAGCGTTGACCTGTATTACGCAGTATATTTCAAAAACGCCAGCGAAGGCTGGATATCCGGTAAAACCACCGGCAAGATCTATCATACCGTCAATGGCGGCGACACCTGGTCCACCTTCACCGTGCCGGGATTTGCAGCTACCAAGTCCTACCGGGACTTCTTCTTCATCAACGACACGACCGGCTATCTCCTCGGGGTGGGCGGAATGGTGACCAAAACTACAGACGGCGGCCTGACCTGGACTTCCCTCGCCGATAACATCAACCCCGCCCATAGCCTATTTTGCACCTATTGGAAGACCGAGCAGAACGGCTTTGCAGGCAGCGGCTCCGGTTTGCTCTACATCACCACCAATGGTGGCACGGTCTGGTCACCCATCACCGTAGGCGGATCCGCCAATATCCGCGACATCTGGTTCCGCGATGCCAATAACGGCGTGCTGGTGAAGGAAAACGGCGAAATCTGGTACACTCTCACCGGCGGCAACACCGCCGCGAGCTGGATTGCGGCGTCCGAATCCGCAAATTCTCAGATCTGCAGCGTGATGTGCGACTACAACGGAGTTTACTGGGCTGCCGGCTATAGTAATGAACCCAGCCAACTGGGAAACTCCTGGGCGCTGATGAAATCCCTGGATTACGGAGTAACCTGGACGCAGGAGACTTTCCCAGCCCTTACTTTCAATTCCACACGTTTCTCCGGTATCAGCGCCGGCGGCGGCAAGATCGTAGCCGTGGGCAAAAACAACCTGATCGTGGCGCAATTGGAGATCCCGGAACACGTGACGTTGGTTTCGCCTCCCGACAACAGCACCGGGCTGGATCCCGCCAATGTTGTCCTGTCCTGGAATCCATCCCCGTATGGCTCCCAGGCGGAATTTTACTCTGTGTTCCTGAGCCAGGATCTGGAGACCATCTTCGACGACCAATACTTTGAGACCACAGACACCAGCTTCAACCTCTCCGCCGCGCCGGGAGTCGATCTGGGCTATGCCACCACCTGGTATTGGGCGATCTTGCCGGTCAACGAGATCCTGGACACCCCGGATCCCAATTCTCCGGAATTCATGATCTGGCGCTTCACCACCATGGAAGGCGCTGGTTTGGACATCCCGGAAGTCGGTATAGAAAGACTGGCGGATCAGATCCGCCTCTACTGGGCGGCCATCCCCAACGCCGTGCTCTACAACGTCTATGCCAGCAGCGATCCGATGACCGGATTCAGCTTCCTCGAGGATACGGACCAACCTGAGTATCTGATCACCACACCCGGCGACAAACAGTTCTTCAAAGTAACTGCCAGCGACGAAGCCGGCGAATAGGATTACTCTGCCACAGCATGGGGCGGGATACTATTCCCGCCCTTTTTCTCTGTCCTCCTCCGAGCTCAGGATACAGGTGTGATGCCTGATCGGGATGTCTATCATAGAACTGGAATGAGATCAGGTCTACAGATGCAACAAGGCCGGAATCGCTTCCGGCCTCGAATTGACATATCGGTTATTCTGTTCAGTTTTTAACTTGGCATTCCTGGCAGAATTCGATCAGCACGCCAAGGCTGGATTTGGGGTGCAGGAAGGCGATCTCGGCATGATGCGCGCCAGGGCGGGGCTCCTTGTCGATGAGCCGGATGCCGTCCGCTTCCACTTTGGCAAGTTCTGCCGGCAGGTCATCAACCGCAAAGGCGATATGCTGGATGCCGGAGCCGCGTTTCTCGATGAATTTGGCGATGGGGCTTTCGGGATCGGTGGGCGCCAGCAGTTCGATGCGCGTGTCGCCGCAGGGGAAAAAGGCCACTTTCACCATTTGGGAAGGGACTTCCTCCGTGCCTTCCAGTTTGAGGCCCAGCTTCTCATAGAAGGCAATTCCGGCTTCCAGGTCCTCGACCGCGATGCCGATATGGGAGATATATTTGATCATCGCGTTGCTCCTATTTGGCGTAATTGACGGCGAGTTCGAAACCCAGATTCATCGCCTGCAGGTTCAGATCCACAAAGGCCGGTTTGACCGTTTCGCTGATCGCCTGTTTGAGCGAGGCTTCCTTAACGATACCTGTGACCTTGACCAAGAAGGCCAGTGAGAGGATGTTGGTACTGATGGGGCTGCCGAGTTTCTCGATGGCGATGTCCGTGAAGGGGAGTTCATATGTGTTTTCAGCGGCCAGTGCAAGGTTTTTCACATTGGTGGTGTCGATGATCAGGATGCCGTTCTCGCGCAAGTCGAAGAGATATTTGTCGCAGGCTTCCTGGGTGAGGGCGAGCAGGCAGTCGAAGTTGGTGGCTTCCGGAAAATGGATCTCGCGGTCGCTGATGATGACATCAGCGCGGGAGGAGCCGCCGCGGGACTCGGGACCGTAGCTCTGGGTCTGCGTGACACGGCGCTTGTCCAACACGGCCGCCCGGGCCAGGATAATGCCGGCCAGGATCAGGCCCTGCCCACCGCTGCCGGATAGCCGGATCTCGTAATTGGTGATCATGCTTCGACTCCTTTGGCCTGCACTCGCTTGACAAGATCTGCATAGACGGAGCAGAATTCCGGCCGGATCTCCCGGCGCAGTACTCCGCGCAACATCTTGCCAGCCACTTTCTCCGGCGGAAGCTTGTCGGCTGCGGATAATGGAAGTGAATTGTCCCGCATATCTTTCAGCATCTGGGCCGGACCGCCTTTCTTGTTCAGGCGGCCAAAGATCACAGGGCAGGAGCTGATGATCTCGATCAGGGAAAAACCCGGATGCTCGATCGCTTCCTTGACCATGGTCTGGGTTTCCTGCGTGTGGAAGGCCGTGGTGCGCGCCACATAGCTGGCGCCGGCGCCCATGGCCAGGTCGCAGATGTTGAAATCCGGCTCGATATTGCCGTAGGGGGCGGTGGTGGCGATCGCTTCGTGCGGCGTGGTGGGGGAACATTGTCCGCCGGTCATGCCGTAGATGTTGTTGTTGATCAGGATCACGGTGAGGTCGATGTTACGACGGGCTGCGTGGATAAGGTGGTTGCCGCCGATGGCGGTGGCGTCGCCGTCGCCGGTGACCACGATGACCTTTAGCTGCGGTTTGTGCAGTTTGACGCCGGTGGCATATGCGATGGCGCGGCCATGCAGGGTATGCAGGGTGTTGAAATCCACATAGACCGGCATGCGCGAGGAGCAGCCGATCCCTGAAACCATGACGATGTCGTCGCGATCGATGTTCATGCCCGCCAGGGCGCGGATGATCGAGCCCAGGACGATACCGTTGGAACAACCGGCGCACCAGACGTGGGGGAATTTTTTATCGTGGCGCAGGTATTCGTGGATGACGCGTTGCGGAATGGTGGCCATTACATTCCCTCCTTCATTTTGCGCAGGATGTCCGCAGGTGAGATCAATTTGCCGTTGACACGCTGGATTTTGATCAGTTTGCTGTCGCTGCGGTCTTTGACCAAGCGCTGGATCTCGCGTACCAACTGGCCCTGGTTGAGTTCCGGAACAACCACGATGTCCACATCACGCAGCATTTTGCTGACCGCATCGTCCGGGAAAGGCCAAATGGTCAGCGGCCGCAGCAATCCCACCGGGATACCTTCCTGGCGGGCCATGACCACGGCGGCTTTGGCGGCTCGGGCGACGATGCCGGCGGCGAAGATCGCGATCCTGGCATCCTCCATCTCAAAGCTCTCGATCTGGACAAGGTCACGGATGTTGTAAGTGATCTTCTTACGCAGGCGTTCCATCATGTCGGCCGCTTCGTTGGCCTTGTTGGTGGGGAAACCCAGCTGGTCGTGCGTGAGCCCGGTGACGTGAAAACGGTAGCCTTCGCCGTAACTGGCCAGGGGAGAGAGGTATTTTTGGTTTTCATCATAGTGCTTGTACCAGTGAGACGGGACGGTGGGTTTGATGCGGGAGATGACACGCACATTGGCCATGTCCGGCAGACGCACGCCCTCGCGCATGTGGCCCAACACCTCGTCCAGCAGCAGAATCACGCAAGTGCGGTATTTTTCTGCCAGGTTGATGGCCCGGATGGTAAGTTCGTAGCATTCCTTGACGCTGTCCGGATAGAGCACGATGGCCGGACTGTCGCCGTGACTGCCCCACCGGGATTGCTGAATGTCGCCTTGCGCGCAGCTGGTAGGCATGCCGGTGGAGGGTCCGACACGTTGGACGTTGACCACCACGCAAGGAGACTCGGTGATCTTGGCAAAACCGATGCCTTCCTGCATCAGGGAAAAACCTGGTCCGGAGGTCGCTGTCAGGGCCTTGGCTCCGGCCAGGGAAGCGCCGGTGATCGCGCATATGCTGGCGATCTCGTCCTCCATCTGGACAAAGACGCCCCCGCGCTTGGGCAGTTCTATGGCCAGGATCTCAGCGATCTCGGTCGAAGGCGTGATCGGATAGCCGGCAAAAAAGTTGCAGCCGGCGTCCAAAGCGCCGTAGGCTACGGCTTCGTTGCCTTGCATGATGACCATCTTGCGCTCTCGCTGTTCCTGCAGTTCCTCCAGTTTGGTCGAGGTTTTCCTGGCTTTGGAAGGTCCCTTTATGGATTTGACAGTTGTCTTCTTGTTCATGGTCTGGTCCTTAGCGCTCTTTGGCGCCGGTAATGGCGAAGTCTGGGCAGAGACGGTCGCATGTTTCACAGTGGATGCATTTTTCCGGAGCAGCCACATAGGGCGAGCCGTCGGCTCTGCGGCCGAGGCAGCCGGTGGGGCAGAAAGCCACGCAGATGCCGCATTTCTTGCACCAGTTGTAATAGATCAGGACGGGGGAATCCTTGTCGCCGGGGGCTTTGACTTCGGTGGCTTCCACCTCCATCTTTTCCGGCGCGTCTTCCTCGTGAATTATCATGCCCATGCGGTTTTTTTCCACTTTTTTAGGCATTTATCCTCCACATAATGGATATCATTCTCGGATCTCCTCTGTCCTTTAACTGTGTTGGGCCAGCACTTTCTTAAAGAAGTTGCCCAGGCGCTGGCACCCCTCGCGGTTGGTTTCCAGGGATTCGTAGGAGAAGTTCAGGCGCATGGTGTTCTGGCCGGTGCCGTCGCAGAAGAAGGAGGTGCCGGCTACATAGGCCACATTGGCTTCCTTGATGCAGTCCAGCAGCAGGGCGTTGGTATCGAGCCATTTTGGCCCGTAGGCCATGAGGAAGAGGCCTCCCTCGGGCTTGATCCAGGTAAATTCCTCGGGCATGAACTCCTGCAGGGATTCCAGCATCACCTTCTGCTTGGCCTGATACATCTCGCGGATCTGAGCGATCTTGGGATCGAGGTAGCCCTTCTCGATGTAACGGGCGGCGATGCGTTGCGTGAAAGGCGGAGTGCAGAGGTCTGTGGCCTGCTTGGCGACTACGATCTTATCCAGGATATCCTCGTTGCCGACGACCCAGCCGATACGGAAACCCGGGCAGAAGATCTTGGAGAAGGTGCCCAGCAGCACGACCTGGCCGGTGCCGTCCAGCTCATAGATAGTACGCTGGTCCTGGCCTTCGTAGCGCAATTCCCGGTAAGGGCTGTCCTCGATGATCAGGATGTCATAGCGGTGCGCGATGTTGATGATCTCTTTGCGGCGTTTTTCGCTCATGGTCATGCCGGCGGGATTCTGGAAGTCCGGTATCACATAGATGAATTTCGGTTTCTTGCCCCGGGCTATTGCTTCCTTGATCTTGGTTTCCATGATCTCTGGATTTTCGCCCTCATCGTCCATGGGGATGCCGACCATGTCGGCGCCGTAGGAATTGAAGGCGCTGAGGCCGCCCAGATAGGACGGCAGGCCGACGATTACGACGTCACCGCGATCGATGAAAATTTTGGCAATCAGATCCAGAGCCTGCTGCGAGGCGGTGGTGATGATCATGTTGTCAATGCTCAGATCCACGCCCACCTTCCTATAGCGGTTGACCATCATAGTGCGCAGCAGGGCGTCACCTTCCGTGGCACCGTATTGCAGGGCGAAAGCGGCTTCGGTCTCCATCACTTCCGCGATGATGCCTTTGAGTTCTTCCGTGGGAAACGAAGCCGGGGCGGGAAAGCCGCCGGAAAATGAGATCAGGCCCGGCTGGCCGAGAAATTTGAGCAGTTCGCGGATGGCCGAGCGCTTCATCCCGCGGACATTGGTGGAGATGATGTTTTGCAGGTCGGTGATCATGACGATCCTCCCTCTATTTTATTTTGTTCATATATCAGTACTTTCTTGTTGCTTCTGCGCCATTCGCGATAAGCGGATTTAATCTCCAACTCCCAGACGATGCGCTTGTCGTTGTCCTCGAAGGTGACGATATCGATGTAATGCGTGCGTTTGTTTTTGCCCACGAAACTCTTGCGGGGAAACTCCACCACGATCTCGCCTCCGATGTTCAGGATGGTGATCTCGTTCAGAATCACGCCCTCGGCTATCTCCACCGAAGCGCGTGCTTCCACGCTTCCCGCCTGCACGTCACGAAAATGTATATTCATCGATACTCCACAATCTCAGTTTTCCATTTATAAAAAGCTCGCAGTATCGGTCAAGGTTTTTTTGCCCACGTACCGGTCAAGGAATTCCTCGTTTTCCACAAGTACAGGATGCTCAGAACAGCCCCGCCAGCAATTCCCGCGGGGTGACTTCGCCAAAATACTCGCCTAACGGCAGTTGCTCCAAAACAGCCAGAATCTCCTCTTCGCGGTGCGGCAGGCCGGTCAGCGCTGCCTCCACTTCCGCGGTGTCCCGGTCGCCGAAGAAATCCCCGTAAATGCGCAATGCGGTTATCATTCCGGCATGGACATCGGCGTGGAACTCAATGGTGCCGGCCGCGCAACGGATCGCCTGGATGTGATTATAGCGGGGCGAAGAGCCGAAGTTCCATTCCCAAGTATCGTATTTAGATTCCACCAAGCTGCGGACCGCGTCATAATCGGCTTGCGAAAATTCATATTGCCGAGCCTCAGGATACATCCTCAGCACCTCATTCTGCACCAGGCAGACAAATTCGTCCAGAGAGAGTGGCCGGGCCAGGTGTTCGGAGACATTGGTGACCCGCTGGGAAACCGACCGCACAGCCTTGTCGCGGAACTTGAGCGGATTGGCGCGCAGGGCTTGTGAGAGGTCGGCAATGCGAGCGTCAAAGAGTATGGTACCGTGCTGCTGAACCTTGTCCCGGTAGACGGCACGGGCATTGCCGGAGAATTTCAAACCCTTGATCGTGAGGTCGTTTCGTCCCTCCAACCGGGCATCCACACCCAGCTGCCTCAACACAGCCAGGACCGGCGTGGTGTATTTAACAAAGCCCCGTTCCTCGCCGCCAGTTCTGTTCATCAGAAAACTGAAATTGAGGTTGCCCAGGTCGTGAAACACAGTCCCGCCACCGGTCAGACGCCGCACCACGGGGATCCCCTGCTCCCGCACATAGTCGTAGTTGATCTCCGCCAGGGTGTTTTGATGCCGCCCCACGATGAGGGAGGGGGCGTTGCAGTAAAGCAGGAACACGTCTTCCGCGAAATTGCGGAGGATGTACTCCTCGCTGGCAATATTGAACGGAGCATCGTGTGACCGGCTCAGGATGAGAAGCATCGCAGTGTCAGGGCTTGTCGAGCACCGCCAGCTCGCCACGCACGAAGTCCACCAGTTCGCGGATGCGGTCTTGGGAAAAATCGAAGGGGACACCGGCCGTACGGTAAATCTCATCCACCGGCTTGGAGTAGCCCAGATTGAGGAAGTCCTGATACTGCTTCAACGCCTTGGCTTGGTTCTGCTTGTAGTTCATGTAGATGGAAAGCGCGCCCAGCTGAGCCAAGCCGTATTCGATGTAGTAAAACGGCACTTCAAAGATGTGCAGCTGCATCAGCCAGCGCAGGTGTTGAAAGTCCTCCAGCCCGCTCCAGTCCAAGCGCGAAGCAAAGCGGCCGCTGAGTTCCAGGAATGCCTGCCGCCGCTGTTCGGCCGTATGGTCGGGATGCAGATACACCCAGTGCTGAAAGGCGTCCACTGTCATGCACCAAGGCAAGAAAGTCAGGCAGCCCTCCAGTTGGTCGCGTCTGGCTTTCGTTAGATCAGCCGCATCGGTGTAGTATTCGTCCCAATAGTCCATACTGAGCAGTTCCATGCTCATCGAAGCCAGTTCCGCAACTTCGCTGGGCGGATCAGCATACCAGGCCAGGGGGATGTCTTTGACAGCCGCCGCGTGCATGGCGTGGCCGGCTTCGTGGAGCAGGGTGACCACATCGCTGTGCAGTTTGACATGATTCATAAAGATGAAGGAGGAGCCGAGCTGGTTAAGGTTGGAGTTGTAACCACCGGGGGCTTTGCCCTTGCGGTTTTCCAGATCCAGCAGTCCGGTGTTGTCCATCAGCCGTAACTGGCGGGCATAGGCAGGATTGACTCGCCGCAACACACGTTCGGCTTTGGCGATGAATTCCTCAGTGGACTCGAAGGGCTGCAGCTTGCGGCCGTCCAGATCCACGGCGGTATCCCAAGGCCGCAAAGATTCCAGATCTAAAGTCCGCTGCCGGTGCGCGTCCAATTCCCGCACGAAAGGCACCACCTCGGCCTCCACCGCAGCGTGGAACTGCGTGAGGTCGTCCGGAGTGTAGGAAAAGCGGCCCAGATTGTCGTGCATATAGTCACGGTAGTTGGCATAGCCGGCATTGGCGGAGATTCGCATCCGCAGCACCCGCATTTCGTCATACAGGCGGTTGAGTTCTTCCTCGCGGGAGGCAAAGAGCCCCAGACGCAGGCGCCAGGCCGCTTCGCGTTTGGTGCGGTCGGGATCTTTGAGATAGACGGAGAGCTGGGCGACAGTCTGTTCCCGGCCGTCGAATTCGGCGCTGAGGGTGCTGACCAGGCCGCCGTATTTGTTGGCCAGTTCGGATTCCTGGATCTTGAGCGGGACGTTTTCCTCCCGGAAGAGCTCGATATCCCGTGCAATGAGGTGGTTCAGGTGTTCATATTGGGCAGCGGGCAGTTGAGCTCGGTGCGGGCTGTCGTAGAAGCGCTTTTTGATCTCGAAACTCTGTTTCTCCAGGGGCGCTGCCACCTGGCTGTAGTATTGGTTGTAGGACTGTTCGAAGCTGGGGTCGTCGGCGTGCAGGGTCATCCGGATGTAGCGCCAGGAGAGTTCGTCGCCCACGGTGCGCTGGAGTTCGGAGTATTTTTCCAGCAGTTCGAGCAGGCAGCCCTCGCAGGCGATCGGCTGCTGCAGCAGTTCCTGCACGAAGCCCGCCACCGCCACTGGCGAGGTGACGTCGAACTTGGCAGGCAGGTATTTGGTGGGTAGAGGATGCAGTTTATCGGTCATGGGGTAGTTCCTTGTTCCTTCTTCGCAATACCGTCGCGGCTGCCCGGCGGCGTTTTTTACGTAGATAGCACTTTTTTTGCGTGGCTACTTGTTGTCAATTGCCTTTTTATCCACCACAGCCAGCTGGAGTCTGGCTCGTCCACTTCCATCCCAATTCCCGCCGAGTTCGCGCCGAGCAGGCGGGTTCTCGGGGAGAAGTAGATGCGAAGTCGACCAGTCAGACGCCGGGGCGGATCAGTACCTGATCAGGCGTTTACTGAGGTTGAAACCGGGCCCCTTCGCGAGTAGCAGATAGATCCCCGCGGCCACGCTTTGCCCGCTGGCGTCATGGCCGTCCCATTTCCAGGTAATAGATCCATTTGCCGCAAATCCTGTCCGCAAGCGGCGGACCAACTGGCCGCGCGAGTTGTAGATGGAAACCTCGGGAATCCCCTGTTTCTGCCACGGCAGAGTGATGGTCAGAGCGTCGCTAAAGGGATTGGGATAGGCCGATAGAGTCTGGTCTTTACTCGCGTCCGGACGGCTGGCAGTGTAGCTGCGGATGGTGAGCGAGCCGGTGTAAACGCCGGTGGCGGGCGGATCGAACCAGTATTGGCTACCGTCGGTTAGCGGGACGCTGTGGCCGTTAAAGTTCAGTTCCACGCTGTAATCAGAGGGCAGCGAGGCAGCAGAGAGGGTCAGGCGCAGCGGACGCAAGTCATTGACCGTCAGGCAAAAAGCCCAGGTCTTGGCGACGGGATCGTACCATGGATAAAGTTCCCTGAATGAGCTTTGCCGTTCGAGCGTGGCCCCGGATTGTGGATCGGCCAAGGGCAGGCTGAGTCGGTAGAGCGCTTCTGGAAAAGCCTGCGGCTTGGGCAGATCGAGGTTGAAATCGAGACCGGCGCTGCCCGTTTCGGCTACGCCCAGCTGGATTTGGTCGCCGCTGTTGTAACCGTCCGAAACGCTCAGTGATACACTCCAGATCGCTGACCAGGGGATGGCCTGGCCCGCATGGAACCAGGGATCGAGCACCAGGGGCAGGGGTTCGGTGCCGCTATTGTGGATCAAAGCAGCCTGGCCGGGCGGCAGAGCGCTGGCCAGAACCAGCCCGGAGTGGGTCTGCAAGATCACGCGTGGAAACAACAATGAATCGGCCACCAATGCCGCGAAATCACGCTGGTTGGCTCCGCTTGCGCTATAGAGGTCGCGCAGTTCGAGATGATGGCAGAAGGGATTGGCGAGCAAATTCCAGCCCGGATTGAGGATCTGAGTCACTGCCGCGGCGGGCAGTTCAGTTGGCAGCGACAACTGGTAGGATTGCGGATGGTAAAGCAGATAGCCGCTGCCGGATTGCACGCTGGAGCAGGCTTCCCAGCCGCCGCCGGGCTGCAGTGTGTAAGCCGCACCCGGCGGACCCAACATTTCCGTCACCGATTGGTTGAAGCCGCCAAGCGGAAAACTGAGCAGAGCAAAACCGGGAGCCTGCTGGTAAGCCAGGTTTGGCGGCAGGACGCTGTAGCGGCGGCGGGAGAGGAAGACGCTTTGGGAGCCGTCGTCACAATGCAGGCGGATAGCAAGACGCGCGGCACTGACCGGTCGGGGCGGGGTGTAGGGTAACTGAGTGAAAACCGGCGAGATTCCGCTGGCGATCAGCAAACTGTCCACCGGACCGCTCAACCAGAGATCGACAGCCAGCACGCGCGGGCGGTTCAACACCTGCCATTGCAGATCCAATACGGCACCCGGGAATTGGAACAGGTCATCCGCGGCGGGGAACTCGGTCCGCGGCGCTTGCCGGCCCCAAACCAGCCGCAATTCCTGCCATTGGATGCTGTCATTGAGCCAGACATAAGGTCCCAGGCTCAGGTCATGCCAGCGGTCTCGCGTGGCATCGTAGAGCAGGATGGCGTTTCCCTCCTGCATCCAGAGCGGATCGGGCGTGAGTTGCAGCGTGACTCCCGTTTGGGTGCAGCGATAACCGAAAACCCAGGTTTTGGCAGTTGTGAGTGGATCAAAGGGCTGACGGATGTCCTGGTAGCGGACGCTGTCTCCCGCGGCGATTAAAGTCCCCAACAGCAAGGCCTGGGAGCCGACATTCACCTTCAGATCATAAGCGTCCCTGCCTTCGCTGGCCAGGGGATTGGTACCGATCCAGGCGGTGGCGGTCTGGCCCGATTGCTGGTTGAGCAATGTCAGCGCGTACTTGCGGTAGGGACAAACGCGCGGCGCCGACCAGTGGAAAAGTTCGCTGCAGTCTGTCAGTTCCGCGCTGACCTGAAAGCCGTAAACAATGCCGTTGGCAGCTGTGATATCCTGATAGGCGTAGTATCCCCCTTCGTTGTACTGCAGGGCCGGATTCTCGGTCCAACCGGCCAGCAGCGTGAAGGCGCCCCCGTCCACGCAGCGGTAGATATTGTATCCCGGCACCGCCTGCCCGTAGGTGGTGAAACTCAGATAAACCACATTGTCGCCCTCCACGGCATTAAAGTTCGCGATGCCGGCATTGAACTTCCAGATCTTGACTTCGTTGCTGAAGGGGCTTGCATTGCCATGCTTGTCCCGGGCGCGGATCCGGACATAATATACGCGGTTGAGGTTAGGGAGGTCCAGTTGGAATGAACTCTTGCTCTGCCAGGCCAGATCGGGGTGGGTATGGCGGTCGTAAGTCTGCTCTATCCATACGCCCTCTTCCTCCCAGCGCAGCGTGATCAGGTAACTGTCAAAGTCGTAGGCGTAGCTCCGCTCCCAGGTAATGGCATTGTAGTTGGTTCCGGCGTAGGTGACGCGCAGGTTGGCGGGATTGGATGGCCCGGTGCCGTCGTCCAGGGCCAGCATGCTGTCCACGACGGCGCAGAGCGCGTTCAGCCACGGCGTGTAGAACTGGATGAAGCGGGTGAAGCGCTGCGCCTGATCCCAACTCTGGCTGGCGGCGTCATAGCCGTAAAACCAATGCCAATTGGCCTCGGTGCGCTCGTAGCATTTGGGCAATTCGTCCATCTCCACGTGCAGGAAAGGCGAGTAGACATCAAAAAGGTTCTGCTGCTCAGTGTAGAGCATCTGCTGGTTGTAGATTGCGCCGGGGAGTTCGGTGTTGTCGGCGATGGTAACGCTTTGACCGTCATGTTCGTAGAGCACCGGGTCGTCTGTATCGTGATAGACGCAATAGTAATCCAGAATATCGACTTCGGAGTGGGTGCCAAGGCTGTTTTGGGGATGGATCAGGAAGGGCGTGTGGTTGATCAGGTCGTGCCGGGCGCGCGAGTTGTCACGTAAAGGCAGGGCGGGCGAAAAACGCCCGTTTCCCGTGGAGAACATCACATTGGGCTGGCCGGGATACTTGTTCCAGTCGTAGCTGTGGATTTGCAGGGAAAACTCGGTCCGGCCGGTGAGGCCGCGGATCTGGTCTGCGGCGGCCTGATAGGCAATGTTGAAAGGATGCGCGTCCATGCGCGAGGGATCGCTGATCGACTGGTTGTTGCTGTTGTAGGGCGGAAAGTAAGCCACCTCCCGGCCGGCGCCGGCGATCATCAGGAAACGCGCGTCCAGCCTGTAAAAGGATTCCAGGGCAAAGACCGGTGAAGGATAGTCGTCGCAGGGATGCGGCGCCGTGATCAGGATGGGGCGCGAGGCATAGGGATCGTAGATGTAAAGACCCCAGCCCCACTCAAAGCCGCCTGTTTCGTCGTCTCCGGGATCCGGGGTGTCGTTGTCGTCAATATCTTCGTTGAGCGTCTCACGCAGCATATAGACATTGCGCCCGCTGTCCAGATCCTGGAATTGCACCACCTGATAGGGAAAGCCGTATTGCTGGATGCGGGCTTCGGCGCCATCGAGATCCAGCGCCAGAAAAGCGTTGATCACTCTGCCCCAGTCAGCCAACTCTTGCTGCGTGGCGATGCGGAAATCCCCGAAATCGTTGTTCTGCTCCTCCCAGGGCGCATAGACATTGAGGTATGAGACCCGGCCTTCGGCGACGTGCGAGATCCAGTTGTCATAAGCGCACCCAGGCTCGCTGCCATGGAGAAAACCGCGCAGCGAAGCCACTTCCGTGACCACGGCGGTCAGACTGGCGGCCAGCGTGAACAGCGCGGCCAGGCACAGGGTCAGGCGCATCGAATTCTCCTTGGCAAGGCTCTTCTTTTCTTGCAAGTCAGATTGCATACTGCTGCGCTCTTGTCAAGCATAATGTCCCCTCCCGCCGGCATCCCCGGGTGACATTTCACCTCGCCAACGACTTGATTTCCTCTTGCCTGCCCCGCGCCGCTGCCTTAACTTATCCTTACAATACTGAGTTACAGCGGAAAAGGAATTTGAACAAGGAGCAGTAATGGAGCCCTTTAGTTTTTACAATCCCACCCGTATCCACTTTGGCACGGGTATGATAAAACTCGTGGGACAGGAGATGCAGAGCGCGGGCATAAAAAAATGCCTGCTCATTGCCGGCGGCGGCTCGATCCGGAGCAACGGCGTCCACTCCCAGGTATGTGACCACCTAAAAGCGTCCGGGATAGACTGGATCGAGGCTTGGGGCGTGCAGGCAAATCCCACTTTGGATAAATTGCGCGAGATCATTGCCCTGGGCCGCTCAGAGCAGGTTGAAGCGATGCTGGCCGTTGGCGGCGGCAGCGTGATCGACACCGCCAAAGCCGCGGCGGCGGGATTCTACCTTGAAGACGTCTGGAACGCCTTTACCGGCAAGGAGCGCATTCAGCAGGCGCTGCCGGTCTTTACGGTGCTGACCTTGTCCGCCACGGGCAGCGAAATGAACGGCACCACTGTGATCACCAACACCGAAGAGCGCAACAAATGGGGCATCGGCTCGCCACTGCTCTATCCCAAAGTCTCAATCATCGATCCCTCGGTCCAATGCAGCCTTCCTTTCCAACAGACGGTCAACGGCGCTCTGGACGCCACCGCGCATATTCTTGAGTATTACTTCATGAACGACACCGCGCAAGCCACCCTGGCCCTGGACAGCGGCCTGCTGCGCACAATTGTGGAGATGACCGACCGCCTCAGGCAAAACGCCTGCGACCTCAACGCGCGCGCCAACCTGGCCTGGAGCGCAACTCTGGCCCTCAACGGGATCAGCGGCATCGGCCTGGCGGGAGGCGATTGGGCCTGCCACAGCATCGAACACGCGTTCTCCGCGCTCTATCCCAGGATCGCCCACGGCGAAGGTCTGGGTGTCATCTTCCCTGCCTGGATCGAATTCGTCAGCGAACGTCAGCCGGAGCGCTTCGTCAACTGGGCCCGACAAGTCTGGAACGCGGACAGCGCGCCCCTCGCCCTGCGCCGGTTCCGGGACAAGATCGCCAGTTGGGGTTCCGCCACCAGCCTGCGCGACCTCGGCATCCGGGAAAGCGATCTACCCGTCTTGCGCGACATCATCCTGCAAAACCGCGCCGTCGGCCGCATCGTCAGGTTCCGGGCCGACGAGATCGACGCCCTGCTGATGCTGGCTTATTGATATCAAGGATAGATTCCTGCTGCGTGGGTCTGCGCTAAAACTTGCTTGACAAAACCGGGCTCTTGCTATTTTGGTTTGATTTACAGCGTTTCTGTTTAAGGAAGAGAGAGGATGAAAGCAAAGAATCCCGTCAAAGAGAAGATCAGGAAGTCCGAATACAAGGTCCCCGCCCACACCATAACCCCCATTCCGGAAGGCCGCAGGTTCCGCCGCCGCAAGCCCTGGCTGCAGGACTGGATCGAAGCGATCCTCTTCGCCTTCGTGGTGGCCATGATCATCCGTAATTATACATTCCAGAACTTCATGATCCCCTCCCCCTCGATGGAGAAAACCCTGCTGACTGGCGACTATCTCGTGGCCAACAAGCTCAAATACTACTTCACTGATCCCAAGCGCGAAGACATCGTCACCTTCCGCTATCCCAAGATCGAGGAAGGCACACCCGAACATCCGGATTCCAAAGACAACTTCGTCCGCCTCTTCCATCCGCTCTACTTCAACAAGAAAGCCTTCTCCGCCAAATTTCCCCTCACCTTCGCGCACATCAGCTATTACGCCCGTAAAAACGTGGTCAAACGCGTGATCGGGATGCCGGGCGACATCCTGGAAGTGCGGGACAAGATCGTTTACATCAACGGCAAGCGCTTCGAGCGCGGTTACGAGTGCTACGACGTGCCCCTGCCCTCGCCGCCGCAGGCTCCGGTGCAGGTGATCAAACATCGCTTCAGCCAGGGCCAGGACGACGGCATTATCACGCATAACGGCTGGTTCAAGCCCTACGTCGTCAGCCCCGATTCGCTGACCGGGACCCCGAATCAGGTATTCAACCGCGATTGGTTCGGTCCCATACGCATTCCCGAGGGCAAGTATTTCGTGATGGGCGACAACCGCGACGTGAGCGAAGACAGCCGCTACTGGGGCTTTCTGGACCGGTCCGACATCACCGGCACCCCCTGGCTGATCTTCTTCTCCAAGGGCATCGAATACAACAAACTGTTCGATACGCCCCATGTCCGATGGAACCGGATCTTCCGCTTCGCGCATTAGCCGTCTATCTGCACATCCCCTTTTGCCTGACGCGCTGCGGCTACTGCAGCTTTTTCAGCCTGCCCTTCAGTCAAGTTGAGCAGGATAGATACCTCGGCCATCTGCACAGTGAGATCAAGCTTTGGGAAAAGCGGCAATCCGAATCCCTGCGTGCCCGGACTCTGTATTTTGGCGGCGGCACGCCCTCTCTGCTGTCCGCAGATCAGATCAACGGCATCTGCGCATGTTTCGAGCTGCTGCCGGACGCGGAAATCACCCTCGAGATAAATCCCGTCCAAATCACAGGGGCATATCTGCGCGAGCTGGCCAAAACCCCAGTCAATAGGCTCTCCCTGGGCTTGCAGAGCATGGACGACACTCAGCTGGCCTGGCTTGACCGCCGCCATCGCAGCGCGCAAATCCCAGCCAGGATCAAACTTTGCCACGATAACGGCTGGCGCAACCTGTCGCTGGATCTGCTTTACGGCCTTCCGGGCGGCACGAAGGACAAGCTGAGCCGGGATCTGGAGCGATTCCTCGTACTGGAGCCCGAACACATTTCCGCCTACCTGCTGACCCTGGATCCGGATTCCCCCGCCCGGGCCAAGCTTTCAGCCCCCGGAGCCCTGCCGCTTCCGGATGACGACGCACTGGCCGATCAATACGCGCTGCTGCGCGAAACGCTTAAGGCCAGCGGCTTCGAGCAATACGAGATCTCCAATTTCTGCCGTCCGGGCCGCGCTTCGCGGCACAATCTCGCCTATTGGCGCTGCGAACCCTATCTGGGCCTGGGCGCCGGAGCCCACGGATATCTGCCACCCTGGCGCTATGCCCATCCAGCTTCGCTGCCGGACTACTATGGCCAGGTGGAACGCGGCGAAACCATGCCTGCGGCGCAGTACTGCGACGCGGAACAAACTAAAGCGGATTATCTGATGATGGGCCTGCGTCTGACCGCCGGCATCGATCTGGACGATTACGCTCTCCGCTTTGGCAGCAAACTGCAAGAGGAAAAACGCCAGGCCATCGCCAAACTGACTCGAATGGGCTTGCTGGAGTTCGAATCCCACCGCCTGCGCCTGAGCGCCGCGGCATTGTTCGTTTCCACTGCCGTGATCGGGGAACTGCTATGACTCTCAACGAGTTACGCGCGTTGTTGGCAGACCTGACCGCGGACACCGAGTTTGCCGGACATTGCTATTTTGCCGGCGGCTGCGTGCGCGATCTGCTCTTGGAACGCCGCATCACGAGGCTGGATGCGGACATTGCCGTGGAACTGCCTCAAGGCGGCCTGCTCCTGGCCCGTTATCTCCAGCGGCGATTGCAGGCCCCGCCACCGGTACTGCACCGCGGTTTCGGCACGGCGGCACTGCAACTCCCGGAAGCGCATCTGGATTGCGTCATGACCCGCGCTGAGACTTACACTCCGGGCAGCCGCCATCCGCGTGTGCGTTTTGCCACTTTGGCCGAAGACTGCAGCCGCCGCGATTTCACGCTCAACGCCCTCTATCAGGAGCTTGGCAGCGGCCACATCCTGGATCCTTGCGGGCAGGGGCTGGCTGATCTGGAAGCCCGGCTGTTGCGCAGTTTGAAGGAGCCCGATATCTCATTTCGCGAGGATCCGCTGCGTTTGCTGCGCGCCCTGCGTTTTGCCGCGGTGCTGGGATTGGACATCGAAGCAGACACCTTCGCCGCCCTGGCCGCAAACTCGGTATTGATCCTGACCCTCAGCCGCCAACGTTGCCGGGACGAACTTCACCGCCTGAAAATCAGCGCCACGCCGCAGCAGTTGGCCCGCTGGCGCGAGCTGGCCTCAATCACCGGCAGCGCGGGCCATTTACGCGTCCGGGTGCCGGAGCTGTCGACTTTGGACTGATTCCGGCCCGGTTTCTTTGTCGCCAAAGGAAAGTGCCATCCTTGCGGATGGCACTTTATGCATATGTAGATCTGTCTTTGTTACTGTGCGGTGCGGACCACGCGGAAGCCGAGGCGGGAATTGCTGACTTTGTCCATGCCTTTTTCGGAGCTGCCACGGTTGCGGTAGGAGACCTGGCTGAAGAGGGCCGTCTGTTCCCAGGAGCCGCCGCGGATCACGCGATGGTTGGTGGGGCCAGCGGTGGCCGGGCCGGTGGGATCGGAATAGGGGCTGGTGCTGTAGTAGTCGATCAAATACCAGTCCCAAACCCATTCCTGCACGTTGCCGCTCATGTCATAGATACCCAGGCCGTTGGCGGTTTTGCCGCCCACGACATGGCTGGTGGCGTTGGCATTGTCAACGAACCAGGCGACGTCGCCGACGGTGTTGCTGCCGGAATATTGGTAATCGGGGGTATTGACGCCGCCCCGGGCCGCGTATTCCCACTCAGCTTCGGTGGGCAGGCGGTAGCCGTTGGCGTCCAGATTGCAGACGGCAGCGTTCCAATCGGCATCGTTGACCGTGGGGATATCGCCCCAGACAGTGGGATTGGTCGAGCCTTTGATCGTGTAGGCGGGGGTCAGGCCTTCGGCGATGCTGCGCTTGTTGCAATAAGCGAGCACGGAGTAGAAGGAGACCATTTCCACGGGCAGGTTGTTGCCCACGAAGTTTGAGGGATTGGAGCCCATGATGGCGGTCCATTCGGCCTGGGTGACTTCGTATTTGCCGATGTAGAAATCCCGGGTCAGGTTGACCGCGTGGACCGGCAGGTCGTCGTTATCGGCGTCGCCGGTGCCGTTGGTGCGGCCCATGTTGAAGTTGCCGGCGGCCACTTCGACCATCTGGTCGTAGATGTGGAAGCTGGCGGTCACGATCGCGCTGGCATTCCAGTCGGTCTTCGTGGCCACAGCTTTGATCACGGTGTCCGTGGTCACGTTGATTGGAGTGGTGTAAACGACCGCGGTAGCGGATGAATCCGGCTCGGTGCCGTCGGTGGTGTACTTGATCACGGCGTCATCAGTGGCACAATCGATGGTGACATTGATGGCGTTGGTGAAGGTTCCGCCGTTGGGATTGATGACGGGATTGGCGACCGTTTCGGGGTCGACCAGGTCGTCGCATCCGAAGAGCAGGGGCAGCGCTATTATCAGCAGCAGCAGAAATCTCAGAGATTTCATAAATCCTCCATTAGTTGATTTTAGTGTATCCATGATAAAAGGTCGGCGCTATCAGTCAAGTTCTTTTTTTGCCTTGTCTTGTCGGGCTGCATCGGAAACGCGGTTGTTTTTTGCTGTCAAGCAGAGTGTTTAGTCAAGACGCCCACCCCGCTCAAAGCCGGGCTGGTAGCCTGCGCCGGGACAAAGCCCGGCCGCATGATTCAGCCAGATATCCTTATCTGCAATCTATAATATCGCTTGCATCATTTATCCGTCTCAGGCCCCGCCTGCAGAAAAACCTCGCCTTCAGCTTGTTACCTCCTGGTTCCACAGTCTTAATCAAGTCTTAATCAAGCCTTAATCAAGTCTTAATTATTAACGCTTGATTAAGGCTTGATTAAGACTTGATTAAGAAGTTGGGGTCAGGAAGCGGAAATTGGGGGCCGACTCCGGGATCAAGTATTTACTTGACGAATAAGCGCGCTGTTTTGGTTTGGCCTTTAATCTTTGTTACAGGTGAGATGGAATGTATTTAAAGGACATAGTGAACATTCTGGAGGGCGAAGCGCTCATCCCGGAAGCCAATCTCGATGTGGAAGTGCCCTGCGCCTTCGCCTCGGATCTGATCAGCGACATCCTGATGTGCACCAAGGAGCCGACCCTGTTGCTGACCGGCCTGACCAACAACCAGGTGATCCGGCTGGCGGACATGATCGACATCGTGGGTATCATTTTCGTGCGCGGCAAACGGCCCCTGGACGAAATCATCGAGATGGCCAGGGAACGTAATCTGCCCCTGATCTGCACCAAACTGACCATGTACCGCTCCAGCGGTTTGCTCTATAATGCAGGACTTCGCAGCTGCAAAATCTGAAGCCGCCGATTACTGGCATTTCCAGCCGGGGCGCGAGGAATGCTCGCGCAGGCATCTGGCCAGTTTGCATGAGGCTGACGTGACGCTGGAGTCGTTGATCCCGGAAAAGGACTTCAACACCGCGGGCAGAGGCTCCGCGGAAGTCAAAAACCTGCTCAAGCGGCTGGGCGTGGATCCCGAGATCCTGCGCCGTGTGGCCGTGGCGGCCTATGAAGCCGAGATCAACGTGGCCGCGCATTCCAAGGGCGGGATCATGACCAGCAGCATCTATTCTGATCTCATCCACATCGTTTTCCGGGACAAGGGTCCCGGCATCGCCGACATCGCCCAGGCCATGGTGCCGGGCTTTTCCACCGCTGACGACATGGTGCGGGAATTGGGTTTCGGCGCCGGACTCGGGCTGCCCAACATCCAGAAAAACGTCGACGCCCTGCATATCCACTCCGCGGCTGGAGCTTCCACGCTGCTGGAATTTCTGATCCACTTCGATACGAACCATGGATAATAAAGAGATCAAGTATTTTCACGCCCTGCAGATCGTGGAGGAAAACTGCACGGGCTGCACGGCTTGCGTGCGTGTCTGCCCCACCGAAGCGATCCGGGTACGCGACCGCAAGGCGCATATCGATCCCAACCGCTGCGTGGACTGCGGCAAATGCGCGGAGGTCTGTCCCTTCCACGCCATCATCCCGCGCAGCGATCCGCTCGATTTGATCCACAATTTCAAATACAAGGTGGCGATCATCTCCACCTCCTATTTCGGCCAGTTCACCGAGGACGTTTCCTACGCCGTGGCCAAGCAGGCGCTTTTTGAACTCGGTTTCGACGACGTGCAGGAAGAGGCGATGGTCACGGATTTCATGATCCGCATGATCCGCGCCTATATCCGCGCCAACCGTGACAAGCGGCCCATCATCTCCAGCAATTGCCCCACCGTGGTGCGCCTGATCCAGCTCAAATTCCCCTCGCTGCTGCCCAATTTGTTCCATTTGGAAGCGCCGATGAGCATCCTGACCCGCTCCCTGCGCGAACAGATCATGGCGGAAAAAGGCCTCTCCGAAGACGAGATCGGGATCTTTCTCATCGTGCCCTGTCCCGCGCACGTGACCGCCGTGCATCAACCCGAGGGAGCCTACAAACACTTGCAGGACGGGGCTTTCTCCATCGGCATGATCTACGGCAAGGTGCGCGAACACATCAAAAACCTGCAAAACAATCCACCGCAGATCGCCACCTATCCCAAAGGCCTGACCTGGGCGCTTTCCGGCGTGCAGGCCGATTTGGTCGATTGCGAGGACATCCGCGCCTTGTCCGTCAACGGCGTGGACAACGTGATGGAGATCCTTTCCCGCGTGGAAGACCACTATCTGGACCAATACGACTACATCGTGATGCGCAGCTGCACCAATGGCTGCGTGGGCGGTTTCTTCAACGTGGAAAATCCTTTCGTGGCCATGAGCCGGATCAAGAAGATGATCAAGGAAGGCACGGACAGCGAGATCGATGTGGAGGATCTGAAGAAGCTATACCAGCAGGGCGAATTCGATGTGGCGCCACTGGCTCCCCGTCCCGTCCTGGAACTGGACAAAGACATCAAAACCGCCATCGTCAAGATGAAACGGATCAATGAGATCCTGACCACTTTGCCCGGCCTCAACTGCAGTGCCTGCGGTTCGCCCAGCTGTTACGCCCTGGCGGAAGACATCGTGCAGGGCAAAGCCACCATCGAAGACTGCGTGGTGCTCCTGCAGCGCCACACCAGGGAAGACGGCGCCGACGAAACTAATCTGAATGGATAGATCATGCTCAAACTTGCTGTGTACCAAAAAGCGATCCAGGGCGTAAATCACACGCCCGGCCTGGATCCGGAAACGATCGAGATCAGCGGCGCCTACGTCTGCGACATGCTCAGCGACGTGATGGGCTCCGCGCAGTCCGGCCAGGTCTGGATCACGATCATGAAACACCTGAACACCATTGCCGTGGCCTCGCTGACCGGCATCCCGGCCATCATCTTCGCCAAGGGTAACGCGCCCGAGGCGGCCGTGGTGGAAAAAGCAAGCGCCGAGGGCATCTGCCTGCTCTCCAGCGCCCTGGACACCTTCACCCTAGCCGGGATCCTGTATCAGTTGTTGAATCCCTGAGACCGGATGCGCTGGTTTACGGCCGACCTGCACCTGCACTCCGTGCTGTCGCCCTGCGGCGGGCTGGAAATGGCGCCCCGGGCGCTGATCGGGCGTTTGCAGGCCTGCGGCATCGACTGGATGGCGATCACCGATCATAACTCGATGGCCAATTGTCCGGCCTATGCGGCCGTGGCAACACGGGCCGGGATCGCCTTCACCTGGGGCGTGGAATTGCAGACCGCCGAGGAGATCCACCTGCTGGTCTATTTTGACGATCCGCTCAAGGCGCAGTGCTTCGGCAAAGACTTGTACGACTCACTTTTACCGCTGGAAAACCGGCCGGATTTCTTCGGAGATCAAGTTATCATTGACGAAAATGAGAACATTTTAGGAATGGAGCAACGGGCGCTGATCAACTCCTCGCGCTGGGACCTGAACGCCGCTGTGGCCAAGGCCCGGGAGCAGGGTGGATACTGCGTTCCGGCCCACGTCGACGCGGGGGCAAACAGCATTTTGAGCCAATTGGGATTTATTCCCCCCGATCCGAGTTTTGAGCTGCTGGGCCTCAGCGCCCGGGCCGACCTGAATGCCTGGCTCGGCCAGCACGGCGAGTTGGCGGACAAAGCTTTCCTGCGCTGTTCCGACGCCCATTATCTGGCGGATGTGGGCAGCGGCAGCAGCCGCGTCTATTGCCAGGCGGCCACGGCGGCCGAGCTGGCGTTGGCCGCGTTGCGGATCCAAGACCGTAAGATATTGATATAATAAAATATTGACAGGAGGAGTGATGACTCCCGAACTACAGCCAGACAACCAGCTGTATGACAAACTGAGAGAGATCATTGCCCAGAGCAAAGACCAGCGCAATCCGCTGATCGAGGTTTTGCGCAGCGCGCAGGAGATCTTCGGATATCTGCCCATCGAAGTGCAGGAATTCATAGCCCGGGAAATGGACATCCCGGCCAGCAAGATCTACGGCGTGGTCACCTTTTACAACTTCTTTTCCATGCAGCCGCGCGGTAAATACACGCTTAACCTCTGCATGGGTACGGCCTGCTACGTGAAAGGCGCGCCGCGCCTGGCCCAGATGATCGAGGAAGAGCTGGGCGTCAAGGTCGGCGAAACCACTGCCGACATGCGCTTCACGGTCAGCGCCGTGCGTTGCGTGGGCGCCTGCTCGCTGGCGCCGGTGTTCGTGATCGGCGAAGAGACCTACGGCCGCGTGGAAACGCGGGACAAGCTGTCAGAGATCCTCAAGCGCCATTCCTGAACCAAGTCATGCAAGATATTTCCCTGCACTTGCTGGATATCATCGAGAATTCCGTCCGCGCCCGGGCCCGCAACATCAAGCTGCGCGTCATCAACAGCCCGCGGGACAACCGGCTGCGCCTGATCGTGGAGGACGACGGCACCGGCATGGATCAGGAGACCCTGGCCCAAGCCCAGGACCCTTTCTATACCAGCAAAGTGGAACGCATCAAAAAAGTTGGCCTCGGCATCCCACTGTTCAAGCAGAACGCTGAACTGTCCGCAGGCACTTTTCACATCGCCAGCGAACCGGGCTTCGGCACCGTGATCAGTGTGGAATTCCCGCTCGACCACATTGACCGCATGCCTCTGGGCAACCTCAAAGCCACGCTGCTGGGCGCCATCATCGGCCACCCCGAGGTGGATTACAGCATCTTCCTGCACTATCAGAAACCTTGCAAGGAACAATTCTTCCACTTCGAAACCGCCGCCATCAAAGAGGAATTGGGCGAGATCCCGCTCACCTATCCCGATGTGATCGAATACATCGACCAAAGTTTGACTGAAGGAATACAAAATACAAACATGGAGGATGTCTGATGAAAACTCTGGCAGACCTTAAGAAAATCCGTGAAAAAGCCCAGGAAGAAATGAAGCTGCGTGGCGGCAAAGTGCGCGTCAAGATCGTGGTCGGGATGGGAACATCCGGGATCGCCATGGGCGCGCGTGAAGTCATGAAGACCTTCCTGGAGGAAATCTCCAACCGCAACCTGACCGATGTGCTGGTCACGCAAACCGGCGAGAAAGGCCTCTCTTCCCTGGAGCCGGTTGTAGACATCATCGAGGAAGGAAAAGCCGCTGTCACTTACGGCAACATGACGCCGGACAAAGTGCGCAAGGTGGTGGTCGAACACATCGTCAACGGCAGAGTGGTCTCCGAATACGTGGTTGCCACCGGCAGCTGATTGGAGGTCACGGCATGTCTCTTAAGAGAATCGACCTGCTGATCTGCTGCGGCTCCGGCTGCGTGTCGGCAGGCGCGTTGAAGATCAAAGAACGCTTCCACGAAGTGCTGGCCCAGCAAGGCCTGACCAACGAGATCAACATCATCGAGACCGGTTGTATGGGACCCTGCGATTATGGCCCCGTGCTGGTGGTTTATCCTGAGGGGACCTTCTACAAGGCCGTCACACCGCAGGATGTGGAGGAGATCGTCGGCGAACACTTCGTCAAGGGCCGTCCGGTGCAACGCCTGATGCTGCGGGAAGAGGAGAAGGTCGTCGCCGCGCAAAAGGAGGTGCCATTTTACCAGAAACAGGTGAAAGTGGCGCTGGCCAATTGCGGCTACATCGATCCCGAAAGCCTGGAGGAATATATCGCCACCGGCGGTTACGAAGCCCTGGGCAAGGCTCTGACCGAACTCGACCCCCAACAGACCATCGAGGTGGTCAAACGCTCCGGATTGCGCGGACGCGGCGGCGGAGGCTTCCCCACCCACATCAAGTGGCAGCTGGTGCAGGATCAAAAGGCGGACGAGAAGTTCATCGTCTGCAACGGCGACGAGGGAGATCCCGGAGCCTTTATGGACCGCTCGCTGCTGGAAGGCGACCCGCACCGCATCCTGGAAGGGATGATGCTGGCCGCCTACGCCATCGGCGCGAACAAAGGTTATTTCTACATCCGCGCCGAATATCCGCTGGCCATCAAACGCATCCGCAACGCCATCCAACAGGCGAAAACTGCTGGCCTGATGGGCCAGGACATATTTGGTACCGCCTTCAATTTCGAGGCTGAAGTCCGCACCGGTGCCGGAGCCTTTGTCTGCGGCGAGGAAATGGCGCTCATCCACTCCCTCGAAGGTCAGCGCGGCAATCCCACGCCCAAGCCGCCCTATCCCGCCACCAACGGGCTCTGGGGCAAACCGACCGTGGTCAACAACGTGGAGACCCTGGCCAACCTGCCCACCATCTTCATCAAGGGAGCGGACTGGTTCTCCTCCATGGGCACCGCCACCAGCAAGGGCACCAAGGTTTTCGCCCTCACCGGGGACATCCGTAACACCGGCCTGGTCGAAGTGCCGATGGGCATCACGCTGCGGGAATTGATCTTTGACGTGGGCGGCGGCATGGTCGGCGACCACCAGTTCAAGGCTGTCCAACTGGGCGGACCTTCAGGCGGTTGCCTGACCAAGGAACACCTGGACGTGCCCGTGGACTATGAAAGCCTGAAAGCGCGCGGCGCCATGATGGGCTCCGGCGGCGTGATCGTGATGAACGAACAGAAGTGCATGGTCAACGTGGCCAAGTTCTTCATGGAATTCTGCGTGGACGAATCCTGCGGCAAGTGCTCGCCCTGCCGCATCGGGCTCAAGCAGATGTACGACATCCTGGCCCGCATCACCGCCGGCGAAGGCACACAAGACGACATCGCCGAATTACAGCGCCTGGGCGAAGCCGTGAGCAAACTCTCGCTCTGCGGCCTCGGACAATCCGCCCCCAATCCGGTGCTCTCGACCCTGCGCTATTTCCGCGACGAATACGAAGCCCACATACGGGACAAAGCCTGCCCCACCAAGGTCTGCCCAGATCTGCTGCACTTCATGATCGACAAGTCCCGCTGCATCGGCTGCTCGCTCTGCGCGCGCAAATGCCCCGTGACCTGCATCAGCGGCTCCCGGGAGGATAAATACACTATCCACCAGCCCGACTGCATCAAGTGCGGCAATTGCCAGGATGTCTGCCCGGTCAAGGCTATCGACCGCATCCCCGGCATGCATGCCGATGTGCTCGCGCACAGGGCTGAACTCACTAAAAATAACGAATATGAGGATTAAGGAGATTCCATGTATCTGGACATTTGCAAAAAATACGCTCCTGATAAAGACAACCTGATCTATATCCTGCACGAGATCCAGGATACCCATCCCCAGCACTACATTTCCGAGGAAGCCGTGCAGGTGGTGGCGGACTACCTGAAAGTGCCGCCCAACCACATCTTTGGCGTGCTGACCTTCTACACCATGTACAGCACCAAACCCCGCGGCGCCAATATTATACGCCTTTGCGAATCCCCACCCTGCTACATCAAGGGCTCGGACAATATCCTGCGCAAACTGAAAACCATCCTGGGCGTGAATACCGGCGAAACCACCAAAGACGGCCTCTTCACCCTGGAACTCTGCGCCTGCCTCGGCGTTTGCGGCAACGCGCCGGTGATGATGATCAACAACGACGTCTACGGCGACCTCACCGAGGAAAAGGTGGAGGAGATCATAGAGCGGATCGCAAGGGGGAACCAATGAAATTCTATCGCAGCCACATACTGGTCGGCATCAATGAAACCTCGCTCCAGGCCGGAGTGCAGGACTTTCTCAGAGCCTTGCGCCAGGAACTTGCCAAACACCAGCTGCAGGAGGAGATCAACGTCCTGGAGACCGGCCCCCTGGGCTTCTTCGGCCGCGGCATCTGCCTCACTGTCTTCCCGGAAAACATCAATTACATGGATGTCAAAGCGGAAGACATCCCGGAACTGGTGGAACAGCATTTCCTCAAAGGCCGCCCCGTCAACCGCCTGATGCTGGAAAGCTCCGCCAAGTTCACACCCAAGCTGAACTACGACAAACGCATCGTGCTCCGCAATTCGGGCATCATCGATCCCGAAAGCATCGACGAATACATCGGCGCCGGCGGCTACGAAGCCTGGGAAAAGGCGCTCACGCAAATGAAACCGGAAGACATTGTCAATGAAGTCAAGAAGTCCGGTCTCAAGGGACGCGGCGGCGCCGGATTCCCTGCCGGCCTCAAGTGGAGCTTCACCGCCCCGCTCAATGCCCCCCAGAAATACGTGGTCGTGAACGCCGACGAAGGCGAGCCGGGCACCTTCAAAGACCGACTGATCATGGAAGGCGACCCCCACCAACTTCTGGAAGGGATCATGATCTGCGCCCGCGCCGTCGGTGCCACCAAAGCCTGGATCTACATCCGCGGCGAGTACAAGCTCTGCATCGAGCGCCTGCGCAAGGCCATCGCCCAGGCCAGGGAATATGGCCTGCTGGGCAAGAATATCTTGGAGAGCGGCTTTGATCTGGATATCGATATCCGCATCGGAGCCGGCGCCTATGTCTGCGGCGAAGAAACCGCCCTCATCGAATCTCTGGAAGGCAACCGCGGCAATCCGCGCTGGAAACCGCCCTTCCCCGGCGTGCAAGGTCTCTGGGGTGCTCCCACCGTGGTCAACAACGTGGAGACCCTGGCCAACGTGCCCTTCATCATCAAGAACGGCGCCGAGCTCTACCAAAGCTACGGAACGCCCGATTGCACCGGAACAAAGGTCTACACGATCCTGGGCGACGTCGCCTATCCCGGCCTCTGCGAGGTGGACATGGGCACCACGCTGCGCACCATCATCAACGACTATGCCGGCGGTATGAAAAAGGGCTTCCGCTTCAAGGCCGCGCTGGTCGGCGGAGCGGCGGGCGTCTTCCTGCCTGAGAAAATGCTCGACGTCAAGATGGACTTCCCCAGCCTCAACGAATACGCCGCCGTGCTCGGTTCCGGAGCCATCCTGGTCATGAACGAGCATCAAAGCATCGTGGACATGCTGTGGTCGATCATCCGTTTCTTCCGCCACGAGTCCTGCGGCAAATGCGCACCCTGCCGCAACGGTTGCCAGCAGCTCTGCCGCCTGATCAGCAAGATCAAGAAAGGCGAAGGCAGCATGGATGATGTGCAACTCATGGTCGACATCGCGCAAACCATGCAGCAGACGAGCTTCTGCGCCTTGGGCCAGTCACCGATCATGGGCATCCGCTCCGCGGTGGAGAACTTCCACGGCGAGTTTGTCGAGATTACAAAAAAGTAAGATAAAGAGGACTTAGATATGGCTAAAACAGTGAATATCTGGATCGATGGCAAGGCCCTGGAAGTTCCGGACAACCTCACCATCATCGAAGCCGCGGACAAGCATGGGATCTACATCCCCAGGCTCTGCTACCATCCGGATCTGCCGCCCACGGCCAATTGCGGCGTCTGCGTGGTCGAGATCACGGGCAATCCCAGTCCCAAACGCGCCTGCTGCACCCCCGTCGCCGAAGGCATGAAGATCGTCACCAATTCCAAAAACCTGCGTTCCTACCGCAAAACCCTGGTGGAGATGATTCTTTCCAACCACGACGTGGTCTGCCCCACCTGCGCCGCCAACAACAAGTGTGAATTGCAGACCCTGGCCAACAACCTCAACGTGGATCCCGAAGCCCTTCCCAACATCCTGGACAAGCAGCCCGTGGACGAATCCTCGCTCTCCATCATCCGCGACGTCAACAAGTGCATCGCCTGCGGGCGCTGCATCACCGTCTGCAACGAGGTTCAGACCGTCTACGCGCTTACGTTTGCCGAACGCGGCATTGACGCTCACGTGGACACCGCCTTCAGCAAGGGCATGGCCACCAGCCCCTGCGTCAATTGCGGCCAATGCACGGTCTATTGCCCCACCGGCGCCCTGCGCGAGCGCAACGAGATCGACGCCGTCTGGGAAGCCATCCTGGATCCCGACAAGCATGTCATCGTCCAGGAAGCCCCGTCCATCCGCGTTTCGCTGGGTGAGGAATTCGGCATGCCGCTGGGCTCCGTGACCGCCAAGAAAATGTATGCCGCCCTGCGCCGCATCGGTTTCGACGCCATCATGGACACCAATTTCACCGCTGACCTCACCATCATGGAGGAAGGCACCGAGTGCGTGACCAAACTCAAAGCCGGCGAAAAACGGCCTCTGATCACATCCTGCTCCCCGGGCTGGATCAAGTTCATGGAAACCTATTATCCCGACCTCGCGGATTGCGTCTCCACGGCCAAATCCCCCATGAGCATGTTCGGCGTGCTCTCCAAGACCTACTATGCGCAAGAGCACAAGATCGATCCCGCCAAGATCGTCTCCGTCTCCGTGATGCCCTGCACCGCCAAGAAATTCGAGGCCCGGCGCCCCGAAATGCGCGACTCCGGATTCCAGGACACCGATTATGTGCTCACCACCCGCGAACTGATCCGCATGATCAAGGAAGCGGGCATCGACTTCGCCAATATCCAGGACGAGGAAGCCGATGCGGGCATGAGTTTCTACACCGGCGCGGGAACCATCTTCGGCGCTACCGGCGGTGTGATGGAAGCCGCGATCCGATCCGCCTATTTCCTGGTCACCGGCACGGAGCTGGAATCTTTCGAGATCACAGCCGTCCGCGGACTGCAAGGCGTCAAGGAAGCCACCCTCAACGTCCCCGGTTTCGGCGACCTGCGCGTGGCCGTGGCGCACGGACTCTCCAACGCCCGCTACGTCATGGACCGGGTGCGTGAAGGCCTGGCCACCAAAGGCGAATCACCCTGGCACTTCATCGAGATCATGGCCTGCCCCGGCGGTTGCGTCGGTGGCGGCGGACAGCCCTACGGCAACGACATCGCCTCCCGCGCTCGCCGCGGCCTGGCCCTCTACGAAGAAGACCGCAGCCTGCCCGTGCGCAAATCCCACCTCAACCCCGAAGTGCAGCGTATTTATGAGCGTTTCCTCGGCGAGCCCAACTCCCCGCTGGCGCACAAACTGCTGCACACCCACTACTTCAAGCGCTCGATGAACACGGGCCAGGTAGTGGAGGAAGCCACCCACAAACATCACTGATCGCCTCTCGGCGGTATGATATCAGGCGCGGGATCCCTGTTCCGCGCCTTTGTTTTTGTCCGAACTGAACACAGCAAGCGGACTGTTGTTATCGGACTCTGGTTGTCCTCGGCCGGGTTACAGCCCGGATGCCGGTCCCGCCGATGTTTCTCCGGAGGCGGAAAAAAAATCCCAACACTTCAGCCCTGCCATGCGTCTGTTTAGTAGAACAAGATGTTTTGGGAGGAACAATGAAGAACATCTACAGAACACCGCATCAGACAGCCTGCATGATCGACGCTCAAAACAGCAGGATGGGCCACCAGGCCGATCCTGTGGAACAAGCCAAACCGCAGGTCCCGGAGATCCGCATCCTCGGCACCTGGAACGAACATCGCCAGCATCTGATCCAAACTCGGCTGCATCTGTTGTAAACACCAGGCGGGTTAAGCGGCGGATGACCCGATCAGCCCGCTTAACCCGCTTACTTTGGAAACCAATACTACCACTTTAACAGACACTTATGGCAGCCGGAGAGCCCCAAAATCCGGCATCCACTCCCACCCCTATCCACCGTCATTTCCCCCTGAGGCCTGGACAGTTTGCCAACTGCCAGCTTCCCGTACACTTCCCGCACAACCAAGGGGAAGCGTTGGGGAAGTATAGGAGAGGCGCACGAGTCAGCCGCCGGGGCGGGGCAATTTGCTTCTGTAGGGGAAAAAGAAACCCGGGAGCGGACTCCCGGGTATGTGCAGTATGTGGGTTGTTACATTAGTTTTGGGCGTAGACGCGGAACCAGCCTCTCAGGCCGGAAGGCCACTGGAAGCTGGTCTGGTCTGTGGTGCCGAGGGTCGTCCATTCATTATCCGGAGCGAAGGGATTGTCCGCGTGATAGACGATGCGGTAGCTGGTGGCGCCCGGCACGGCGTTCCAGCTCAGAACGATATTTCCGTTTTCGTCAACAGTGACGGTAACCACGGGCCGTTCCAGGGTGCCCAGCGCTTCAAAGTCAGCCAGGAAGCGCGGCGAGACCTGCATTGATGTCTGATATTGCCCGACCAGGCAAGTCAGGTTGATGGGATCGGCAGGGATTGGAGTACCGCTGTAGTCCGTGGCCGGGAAGGTGCGCATGGTCAAGGTGGCGGTGGGATCGGTGGCGAGAATGTTCTCAGCAGCTGATCCGAAGTTGCCTGTGGTCGTATCCAGCGTGACATTGAGCACCTTGATCAGTTTGGCCTGGTCACTGGTGGTCAGGCTGGCAAAGGTGCGCAGTTCCGGAACAATTACGTTGCCGATGGAGGTCGCGGCGCCGGGATCTGCGACAGGCGTGAATTGCAGCAGGTTTTGGTATTGTCCCAGCGTACCGGTGATGCCAGTGATGCCGTCATAGAGGTTGTAGGTGGTCGTGATGATACCAGCAGGATCGTCGATCACGATCGCCGCAGTTGCGTCCTGGATATACTTCTGATGGCGCGTGACCTGTTGGAATGTGAGCACCGCTTCGCCGGTCAGGCGATACATGGTGGTGCCTGTGGCCTGGGCACGCAGGGTGGCGATATCCGGAACCGGGGTCGGGAAGATATAGGTTTCTGTTGTAACGCTGCTGGGGGTGAAACCTGGAGCGTAGGTTATAGCCTTGACTGTCGTGGTGCCGCTCACGGCAACGGGTCCGGTGACGGAGTAGTTGAATCCGTTGGTATCGCTGGGAATGCTGCCGTCGGTGGTGTAATAGATGGTCGCGCCAGGTGTGGTGCTGGACATAGTCACGTTGACCGTCGAGGAGTAGATGCCTCCGGCAGGGTCAAGAACGGGCGCTTCCGCGACCTGGGCTCCCGGGGTGAAGGTATGGGCTCCCAGATAGCTGACGGTATCTACTGGATACACATCCCATTCCGTGCCCAGGGTAACGAAGTCTGTGGTGATCCCGTCTCCGTTGTTGGTGGGATTGACGGTCACACCGCCGGTCACGGTCGGCTTACGTACCAGGGTCTTGTCCAGGGTGGAATAACCGCCGTCCGCTGTCCATTGCGTTCCGGGATCCTGATCGATAACGCCGAAGATATCGACAAAAGTGTCGTTTTCATCCACGACCTTGATCAGGGCCAGCGCATCATCGCCATTAAAGTAGGTTACCGTGCTGGTGACGTCGGCCACGGCCAGGATCGAGGCATTGGCGCTGGAATTGGCAATCACATAGACATCGTTGTGGGCCAGCATGGTACCCGGTGTGAAAGTGAGTGTGTTGCCTGGAGTAGGCGAACCATTGGAGTACAGATACACCTTGTAAGCGCCCAGATCGACCGGTGAGCCGGTTCCGTTGAAGATCTCCAGGGCCTTGTTGTTGCTCAGGCCTTCCAGATATTCGGAGAAGAAGAGATCCACTGCATAGTTGCCGGCGGGCGGAGTTGCGGTGCCGGAAACTGCCAGTTCGAAGTTGGTGGCGTTGGCGGTGGCATGGACGATAGTGCCGTTGTAGTCGCCGGCGTCGGGGGCGTTCATGCGCACGTAGATCAGGCCGTTGAAGTTGTAAGCCAGATCCAGCGAGGCGGACCAGGGGCCGGTTTCCGCTGTGCCCAGTTCAAAGGGGGCGGCCACACTCACCAGGATGTTGCCGGTGGCGTTGGTGGCGCTGAGCGTGTAGGATTGTGGATCGGAAGGCGTTCCCGCCACCTGGCTGAAGGGTGTCAGGCTGGCGGCGATGTTCCACTCCACATCAGGCGGGAAGGTCTCGCCTTCCGCGCGGACCAGCACTTCCTCAGCGCCGGGGCTGTTGTGGGTGATATCGCCGGAATGCTCTCCCACGCTGGAAGTGTTCAGGCGCACGTAGATGCTGCCGTCGTAATCGTAGGGGACCTGCAGGTTGCCGGCCCAGCCTTCCGTGCCGGTGGTGGAGATCTCAAAATGTTCCGGGGCAACCAGACTGATCGGTCCCATCAGATCGGTTCCGCTAAGTTGGTAGGAAGAGATCTCCTCGGAGGGATTGCCGGAGATATTGTAAACAGGATCGGGCACGCCTGTTGTCACGATCACCGGGGTGGCCGCAGGCGCCCAGAGCTTGGCCCAGTCGTTGGCGATGCGGATGCCGTCGTAGTAGGCCGCCGGGGTGTTCGCGGACTGGCGGATGGCGACGCTGCCGATGTTGCTGGGATCTGAGGTGGTGTCTGTGGTACCGATACTCAGTGTGGGCGTGGGTTCAGTTTCTGTGTCCGTGGGATTGATCCAGAGATAGACCTCGTCATTGGCGGTGCCGGGCACGATCGAGTATTTCATTACCATCATGTAGGTGGTGTCATAAGCGTAAGAATAGGGGGTAAACTGGATCACGGCTGTGCTCGTCGAGCCTTTGGAGATACCGAAACGGATGGCATTTGACGCATCGCGCTGTACATACAATCTGCCTCGGAAGGTCGTTCCACCGCTCAGAACACCGGCATCGCCCAAATGGAGATTATAGTCCTGGGTGGTATTGGGCAAGTTGGTGATGTTCATCAGAAAACCACAATAGACGACACCGGAAGTCTGTTGGGAAAAGCCTTTGGAGACATCTTCTCCCGTGACACCGGTGGTGCGGGCGCTGCCGCCCAGATTGGGCGGATAGTTGGTGTAAGAGAGGTTCGTAACATCAACCAATGGTGTTGAGACTCCGGGACTGTGCGGAGACCAGCCATTGGAGACCAATGTGGTACCCACCTCGTAGGCGAAGTTTTCTTCCATGAACAGCGTCGGAACGACAGGCTCGGTCACTTCGCCGCTCACGGCTTTATCCACTTGCGCCGCGCCGCTGCTGTTGTGGGTGATGTTGCCGGAATATGAGCCGGCTGTGGTCCCGGTCAGGCGCACATAAATGAGGCCATTGAAATTGCTGGCTACGGCAAGGGTTCCGGCGTAGGTGGCATCGTCAGTTGAGAGTTCAAATCCCGCGGGTGCCACCAGATCGATGCCGGCGGTCAGAAACTCCCCATAGAGGGTGTAGCTCTGAGCTGCGGAAGGAGTTCCCACTTCGGTCATAAAGGCGTTCAGCGTACCGGTGGCATGGATCAGAGGGACGGGATCGGTGACCGTGCCGCTCACGGCTTTATCCACTTGTGTCGCGCCGGCGCTGGTGTGGGTGATGTTGCCGGAATAGGGTCCAGCAGTGCCGGAATTCAAACGCACATAGACTGGTCCGTCGTAGTCGGAAGCCAGAGTCTGCGCGCTGGCGTGGAAAGTGGCGTCATCGGTGGAGATCTCGAATCCCGCCGGCGGCGTGACCATAATACCTTCGCTCAGGTTGCTGCCTGTAAGGGTGTAACTCTGCGAGGCTGAGGGAATGCCGGTGTAGGCGCTGAAAGCGGTCAGAGCGCCGAGGGCAAGGATCGTGGGGGTGCCCGCGGCCTGGACGGTGACGCTATAGGTCGGCATGGTCAGGGGACCTACATTTTCCTTGTAATACAGGGAACTGTCAGTAAACAAAGCCAGCAGCGCGGCTTTGGTGCCGGCGACCGAAACCGAAGTCTGAGCGTCTGGTCCGTTGGCGAAATAAGCGTTGTCAATCTCTGTCGTTGAGGTGGTCATGGCGACTGACGCTCCGGCAAGGGCGGTGGGAATGTCAGAAGTGTTGGCTGTATTTGCCCAAGCCCAGCTCTCCAAAGAGAAGCCGTATAGCCAGATGCTGTCGGTGTTGGAGGTTGGCGCTGTGGTACCCTGATAGGCCAGGACCTGATCGCCGGAAGTGGAAAGGTTGAAACCTGAACTTGTGGTTACCGACCCGACACTGGCCTCGTAGGTTGTGCCCAAGGTCAGGACAACCACCGTTCCCTGCGTGGTGACGGCGGTGTTGGACCATTCAATAGTGCCTTCTCCAGAGCGCCAGACTTGGTTGGTGGCGTCCCAGGCATTGTCCGTGAAGGATATCACCGTTTCGGCGGGAATATCTTCCAAGGCCACAAATACCATGCTCTTGGTGGCATCGGCATTGACTCCGAGGATAGCGATGTCGCCCGCGGTCAGGCCGAGGGCGTAACTCGCCGCCAGAGCCACAGCCAAGATTAAAAGCAGTTTTTTCAGCATGTGTTCTCCTTACTTAGATCTTTTATACTTATTGGCTTCCCGTTCTCTCTCCGGGAGCCGTGATTCATTTGCTCAGGAAGACAGCGCGGCTCGCGCAGGCGCATGGCTTCCTATCTAACAATATAAGCGAAAAATGCCAAGCTCAAAACCACTCACACTTCGCCGTCAAGACCAAAATCCCGGGACGGTCCATATCCGTCAATTACTTTCTGGTTAAACCTTCTTTACCGTCTTCCAGCCTCATTGGCACAAGCCGATTGCCCGCGCCCGCAGCCCGATTATATTATCAGGCAAAGACAAACAATGACAAAGGAATCGACATGACAGCATCCGAAAACCCCCTCTTGAGGCAGAAAAACGAGCATCGTTTGAAAGCCATTCCCTTTGACGAGATCAAAACATCACATTTTCTCCCCGCCATCGAGTCAGCCCTGAAACTGGCCCGGGAAGAGATCGAAACCATCAAAGCAAACCCCGCCGAACCAGACTTTGGCAACACCATCCTGGCCCTGGAACTGAACGGCGAACAACTGGACTACGTGGCCAGCATCTACTTCAACCTGCTCTCCGCGGAGTCCGACGCCGAGTTTAAAGCCCTGGCGCAGCAGATCTCGCCGCTTCTGGCGGAATTCAACAGCCAGGTGTCAACCGATCCCGTGCTTTTTGCCCGCGTGAAGAAGGTCTGGGAGCAGGAGGTGGCCGGACAGCCCAAGCCCGGGGTGCCGGAGGATTATCTGGACAAGAAATACCTGATGAAGGCTGAGCGTTACCGCCTGGTGGACCGCATGTACAAAGGCTTCATCCGCGGGGGCGCCATGCTCGGGCCCGAAGACAAGGCCAAACTCACAGAGATCAGCATGGAGGCCTCCAAACTCAGCCCCAAATTCAGCGACAACGTCCTGGCCGCCACCAACGCCTGGGAACTGTATGTGACTGATCCCGCAGATGTGGAGGGCATCCCGGCCGGCATCCTGGGCCAGGCCGCGCATCTGGCCAAAATCAAGGGTCGCGACGGTGGCTGGCTCTTCAATCTCCAGCCCTCCAGCATGGTACCCTTCCTCACCTACTGCAGAAACCGCGAGCTGCGCAAGCAGATCCAAATGGCCTATGCCTCCCGTGCCTTCAATGACCAGTTTGACAACCAGGCCAGCATCCGCCGCATCCTCGAACTCCGCGAACAGCGCGCCAAACTGCTCGGCTACAAGAATCACGCCGAGTATGTTCTGGAGGACCGCATGGCAGAATCCCTGCCCACGGCCCTGGAGTTTCTGGAGAAGATTTACGCCGTGGCCTATCCCACAGCGCAGAACGAGGTACAGGAAGTGCTGGATTTCGCCCGCCAGACCGACGGCATCGAGGATTTCCAGCCTTGGGACATGAGCTACTACTCAAACAAACTCAAAGAACAACGCTACGCCTACGATCCTGAGGAATTGCGCCCCTGGTTCAAGGTGGAGAACGTCCTGGAGGGGCTGTTCATCATCGCCCGCCAGATCTACGGCATCGAGGTCAAACAGGTGCACGACGTCCCGGTTTACCACCCCGATGTCACCACCTGGGAGGTTTACGACCGCCATGGCAGTTTCCTCGGCCTGATGTATCTGGATTTATTCCCGCGCGAGACCAAGCGCGGCGGCGCCTGGAAGACCTCCTTCCAAGGCCAGGGCCTCTTTTCCGACGGCATGCGCCGCCCGCAAGTGGCGATCGTGGCCTCGCTGACCCCCTCCACCCCGGAGCAGCCATCATTGCTGCGCCTGGACGAAGTGCGCACCATCTTCCACGAGTTCGGCCACGCGTTGCACTCGCTTCTGGCGGACGGTTATTACAAAGGCCTTTCCGGCACCAGCGTGCTTTGGGACTTCGTGGAACTACCCAGTCAGATCATGGAAAACTGGTTGCTGGAGGAAGAAGCCCTGAATCTCTTCGCCCGCCACTACCAGACCGGCGCCACCCTGCCCAAGGAACTGCTGGACAAGGTGATCGCGGCCCGCAACTTCCAATCCGGCCTGGCCAATCTCAACCAACTGCGTTACGCCATGCTGGATTTTGCCTGGCATATCGTGCCCGCCTCCGAGATCGACGACATCGACGCCTTCGAAAAGCGCGCCGTGGAGCGCTTCCGCGTCCTGCCCGCCATCCCCGGTGCCAATATCTCCTGCTCCTTCGCCCACATCTTCGCCGGAGGCTACTCCGCCGGCTATTACTCCTACAAATGGGCCGAAGCGCTTGAAGCCGATGCCTGGAGCCTTTTTACAGAGAAAGGCATCTTCAATCCGGAAGTGGCGGAATCCTTCCGCAAGAACATCCTCGCCCGCGGCAACGCCTTCCATCCCATGGATCTCTTTGTCGCCTTCCGCGGCCGCAAACCCGATCCCGATGCCCTGCTGCGCCGCGATGGACTAATGGCAACTGCAAGCGGATCAAATGCTTAAGGATTATCGTCAATTGACTTGACACCCTGTGTGCGCCGAGTTAACAACGGCACCGAAATGTAAGCATAATAGACTATACGCCCATACCCATGATCAAGGCCGGCCTCCGTGACCGGCCTTTTTCCCATCCGGTGTTTCCCGGCCGCTTCCAGCTGGCAACTGGCCGATCCACAACCATTCGACTTCCCGTCGACTTCCCGCCCGATGGAGGGGAACTCGAAGCGAAGCAGACGGGAAGCAGATTGCCAAGGCGCCGGAGGGAAGCAAGGAAGAAGCAAAGCCGGTTTGTGCGGCTGGGAAAAAAACAAGCCGGAGTCGAAACTCCGGCTGAACGGGATGTAATACGGAGCTTGCTAACGGATGCCCTGGCTCATGGCTTCGCCGAGGCTGAAGATCGGCAGGTAGATCACGATGATGATGCTGCCCACCACCGCTGCCATGATCACGATCAGGAGCGGTTCGATCAGCGAAGTCAGACGGTCGACCACGGCATCCACCTGTTTCTCGTAGAATTGGGCGGCTTTGCCCAGCAGTTTGTCCATATCGCCGGTTTCTTCGCCGGTGGCCAGCATTTGCAGCAGCGTGGAGGGGAACAAACCGGTGCGGCGGAAAGCGTTGGCGACCCCGTAACCTTCTTTGACCATCACGCGGGCGCGGCGCACGCCTCCTTCCACGACGGCGTTCTGCACCACATTCTCGGTCAGTTCCATGGTATCCATGATCGGCACGCCGGCAGCCATAAGAATGGAAAAGGTGCGTGCGAACTTGCTCATAATGGAATTGGAGATCACCTTGCCGACCACGGGGATCTTGAGTTTGATGGTGTCCATGATGTAGCGGCCGCGATCGGTGAGATAGACCAGGAAGAAAGTGACGATCACCGCCAGAATGATGAGGATGGCTAGAAAGACGTTCTGGGTGATGAAATCGCTGATGGCAATGGCGATCCTCGTCGGCAGCGGCAGTTCTGCGTTGAAGTCCTCATAGACACTGGCAAAGAGGGGGATGATGTAGTAGAATAGCACCCACACCACAATGGCCAGAAAGATCAGAATGAAGACCGGATAAGCCATGGCGGAGAGCACTTTGCGGCGGGTATCCTCGATCTTTTCCAGATAGTCGGACAGTTCGTCCAGCACTGTATGGAGGGTACCGGAAACCTCACCGGCCTTGACCAAAGCGACATAGAGCGGGTTGAACACACCGGGATGCTGTTCCATCGCTTCGGAGAGCGAGTAACCCTTGCGGATGTCGTCAGCCAGGCGGCGCAGGACTTTGGAGAACTTTTTGTGTTTCTCCTCCTTTTCCAAGTCCGTGATGGCCTTTTCAATGGTGAGACCGGCTGAGAACATGGTGGAAAGCTGGCGGGTGAAAAAGACCAGGGTCTTGAGCGAGACGCCGGTGCGGATCTTGTAGATCGTGAGCATGATCTTGTCGAAGAGCGAGAGTTTGCCTTTAAAAGCGCCCTCTGCCGCCGCTTTGACGGAGATGATCGTGCTGCCTTCCTTGGCCAGTTTGTCCACGGCCATGTCCAGGGTGTCGGCTTTGAGTATGCCTTCCACCCGGGCGCCTTTGGCATCCTTGACGATGTATGCGAAATTGGGCATAGTGGAACCTTCCCTTTGCTCGGATTTATTCCACGATGGTCATCTTGATGACTTCGCGGATGGTGGTGACGCCGGCCTTCATTTTGGTCATGGCGGCATCGTGCAGGGTGCGCATACCGGCGCGGAGCGCGGCTTCGCGGATGAGATCCTGGTTGCCGCCTTCATAGATCAGGCGGCGGATCTCCGGGTTCACCGTCAGCAGTTCGAAGATGCCGGTACGTCCGGAGAAGCCGGTGTTGTCGCAGTGAACGCAGCCGCGTCCCATTTTGAACTCGATCTGGGCTGCCTGTTCCGGGGTCAGGCCGCAATCGCTGAGCTCCTGCTCAGATGGTTTGTACTCTCTGACGCAGTAGGGGCAAATCTTGCGCACCAAACGCTGGGCCATGACCAGGCTGAGCGAGGAACCCACCAAATACGGCTTGATGCCGATATCGATCATACGGGTGATGGTGCTGGGAGCGTCATTGGCATGGAGCGTGGTGAAAACAAGGTGGCCGGTGAGCGAAAACTTGATGGCGATGTCGGCGGTCTCTTCATCGCGGATCTCGCCGATGAGCACGATATCCGGGTCCTGGCGCAGAACAGAACGCAAGGCGGTGCCGAAAGTGAGGCCGATCTGTTCTTTGGTCTCGATCTGGGTGATGCCTTCCAGGCGGTATTCCACAGGATCTTCGACCGTGATGATGTTGGACTCGATGTCCTGGATCTCTTTGAGGGCGGCGTGCAGCGAAGTGGATTTTCCGCTTCCGGTTGGTCCCGAGACGATGATGATGCCATAGGGACGGCGGATGATCTTGGCAAAGATGTCCATGTCCGCCTGCTCGAAGCCCAGGGTGGTGAGTTTGAAACCGAACTCGCCCTTGTCCAACAGACGCATCACGACTTTTTCGCCCAGTACGGTGGGGGTGATCGAAACACGCACGTCCACGCTTTTGAGTGAGGTTTTCAAAGAAATGTGGCCGTCCTGGGGCAGGCGGCGTTCGGCAATATTGAGTTTGGACATCACTTTAACCAGCGAAACGACGCCGGGATGCATACCGATCGGAGGGGTCATAACTTCGCGCAGAGCGCCGTCCACGCGGTAGCGGACGCGGGTGTTCTTGGTCAGGGGTTCGATATGGATGTCGGTGGAGTTGGCTTTGATGGCTTCGTTTATTATCAGGTTCAGCAGCTTGACGATGGGGGCGTCGGCGTCTGAGGAAGCGGAGGCTATGGTGATCTCGTTTTCGTCCTCATCCACGGCCACAAAGTCAAAGCCGCCGACAGCATCCTCCACCTGTGTGGTGGTGCGGATGCTCTTATAGTGCTTTTCAATGGTGTCGCGCAGCACGGTGTCGCCGATCAATTCCGGCTTGATCTGCTTGCCCAGCAGCTTCTTGAGGCTGTCCAGAACCGTCAGATCCTCGGGATCGGCCAGAGCGACCACGATGCCGTCGCCTTCCTCGCGCAGGGCGATGACCCGGTTTTGCACCGCGTAGGGCTCGGGTATCAGGGCCACGATGTTCAGATCCAGGTCCATCAGTTCGTTGTCCTGCACGATGTCGTAGCCCAGTTGCATATTGAGAGCCGTAAGCAGTTGTTTCTCGGTGAGGTAGTTGAGTTTGATCAGGGTCTCACCGATCTTGAGTCCGAAATTGCTTTGTTTGATCAGGGCTTCCTTGACCTGGTCGTCGGTGACATAGCCCTCGTGGACGAGCACTTCGCCCAAACGGGCAAACTGGGGGTTAAAACTCATTATCTGATCTTCCTTTAATCCTGAAAACTAGTGAGGACGGGCGTAGACGATCCTCAGTCAGAGCGCGCAGGGATGGGATTCGTGACCATCCCTGCGCATCTGATGTTATGATTTAGAACGGAGGAGCCGGAGTCCAGTAGCGATAGATCGCCACGCTGGTTTCCGCGCTGACATTGGTGCCTAAGATACGGCCGATGATGGTTCCGCTGGTTTGGCCGGGTGTCTGTGTCAACGGATCTCCGGCCGGACATTCCAGTCGGTGGTAACGGATCTGACCCCAGGCCCAGCCCTGGTAGTCCCCGGTGCCGTAAGTTCCGTCATCGGTTATAATCCGCCAGGCCGGATCGGCTGGATAGTTGTTGTGGAATCCCGGTATGGCTACGAACTGCCCTTTTGTGGCAAGGAGCATAATCACGGCATTGCCGACCGGCTGACCCTGGCCGTCTGTAAGCACGGCATAAACATCGGCTGATTTCCAATCCGGCGAAGTATCGCCAAAGATTAGCGAAGCCGGGTTGGCCTGGATCTCGAAGCGTGGATCGTTGAGCGGCAGTTGCACCGTGGCATAGCCGTCCACGCCTTCGCCCTCAATCGCGCCGGTGCTGGCCCGGATCGTGATCCAGTCGTAGGTATAGATGCCGGAGTAGGTCAGGATCGTGTAGGCTACGCCTTCCAGCGAGTCCTCCTCCACGCTCACGTTGCCCACATATGCAGCGCCGTCGATCTGGCAATTGGTGACATTGTTGATCAATTCGAAGAATACCGAAGTGCTTCGATCAACAGGATTACCGTAGACATCCTTGACCACCGCGCCAGCTACCACGCGCCAGAGGCCGCCGCCCATGTTCTCACCGGTGTTGAATCCGCCGATAAAGGGCAGTACGATCGCCGGCGGTCCGGCGTGGATGACAATGTTGGCTTTGGTGGCTCTCACCCAGCGGAGACCGTCCTCACTCACCCAGGACGCTCGTATGATGAGGATGCCGGACTCGGTGCCGCTGTTCACCGAGACCTGGGCCTCACCTCCATTTGAGATGGCCAGCACCGAATCCTGCACGGGATGATCGTTGAGATTGGCTCCCGCGGGCGGGCTGGAATTGACGATCCTGAACCAGACGTCCTTGGGGGCGTCGATCAGGTTGCCGTTGATATCCAGCAACCGCACGCGCAGGATGGCGGATTCCACACCGCCGGTGTTGGCGACATTAAGGTCGATCTGAGCTTGTTGAGTGAAATTAATGGAATAGACATCGTCGGAACTGATGTAGAAGATCAGTTGGGTCTGCAGGGTGTCATTATTGGCAAAAGCCTTGATGGTGGCGGCTCCGGCAGCAAGGCCGGGAGTGAAGCGCACCTGGGCTTCGCCCATGTTGTCGGTGTTGATGGTCACAGTTTGGGTGGTGTTAATGAAAGTGCCCAGGTTGGTTTCAAAGCGCACCGGTTTAACCTGGCAGGGGTTGCCATGCAGGTCATTGAGCGTGGTACGCATGAAGATCTGATTGGGGCTGGACACGGAACTGGTGTCTGCTTCGACCAACTCATCACCCACCTTGACAAAGGACTGCAGATTGATCATCGCAGGCGATCCGGGGCGGATCAACACTTCCCGAGTGCTGCTCACGTCGCCGATGCTGGCAGTGACGAAGGCGTTCTCCACTCCCGGTGTGGTCGTGGCCAACGCCCCGGCGTTGTATTTGGCGTAGGCCCGTCCATTTACCGTTTCGGACACCACCGATATGCCCAGCACATTGCCGGCGTCATCCACAAACCTTCCTTTGGTGCAGGTGAAAGTGATCAGTGTGTTGTTGGGAACGGTTTGGTCAAGGTTGTTGGTGGCCAAAGCATTGATTTCCGTGGTTTGCATCACAGTCATGGGATAAGGATTGGCCTGGGACAGGAAATTCAGAGATACCGTTTCGATTGGAGGCACATCCACTATCGCCACCTGTACCTGCGTGGTATCGGCTGAGACGATGGAATCAGTCACGGCTGTTGAATAATTGCGGACCACGGCTGTGATGGTCGCCAACCCGACTTCACCGTCATCCCATAAAGTGGTGGTGGCCACTCCGGTACTGTCGGTGGAAACGTTGGTCAGAACACGGCCGACGTCAGTGCGGAAATTTACAAGTTGACCGGGAACGCCGAAACCTTCTCCATCTTTGATCATGACGCTGATCTCGGAATAGGTGATGTTGTTATCGGCGTAGATCGTGTCCGGCGAGGCGGTGATCTTGGTGATCACGCGCAATTGGTTGGGCGGAGGTGGGGGTGGGATTTCCGGCAGGATCGGCGGTGGATTGCGGCGGTCGCAGGATGTGGTGAGCGAGACCAACAATAGCACCATGATCGTCAGAAGGGGGATGATGCGTTTTAAGTTTTTCATGATATATCTCCCCTGGCATTAATTGTCGTTGTCATCTTCGTCTGCGTCTTCAAACTCGATCAAGCGGCGGGTAAGCCGGTTGTCGATCTTGGGATCGCCGAGTTGGCCAGCATTTTTGGCTTCCTCGTCATAACGGAACTGATCGGCGGTGATCAGACGGGGCGTGATCTCCATGATCAGGTCGGTGTTTTCCACTTGTTCGTAGCGATGCTGGAACAGGCGTCCGACTATCGGCAGGTCGCCCAAGAGCGGCAGTCGTGATGTTCTCTGCGTGACGGTGGAATTGAGCAAACCGCCCACGATGATCTTGTGCTCATTGGGCACGGTCACTGTGGAGGTGATGCGGCGCACCTTGGTGCGAGGGACATAACCGCCCACCAGGTCGATGACGGAACTGACCTCGGGCGAGATCGTGGCGGTGATCTGTCCGATGTCATTAACTGTGGGCACGACCTTGAGCATGATACCCACTTGCTCGCGCTCCACCTGGATCTGCCGGTCGTTGTCGGTGACCACGAAGGGCACCACTTCACCAATGTGAATCTCGGCTTCGTTGCCGTTGAGGGCTGTGACGCGGGTGTCGGTCAGCAGTTTGGCGGCGTTGTTTTCCAGTAGCCAGTCGATGGTGATGTCGAAAGCGGTGAGCTGGCGGCTGAAATGTCCGATGTCCTTGAGGCCGTTGATGCGCTGGAAGTATTGCTGATCCGGCAGGACCCTGAAATCGGTTGGATCGCCGTGGGGCAGGTAGCCGGTTTGGTCCGTATAATTATAGGGCAGACCAGCACCATCGCTGTTGATGGGATCTTCCGCGATGATCGTGGTCAGGCTGTTCAGGCGGCTCCAGTCGATCCCGAATTTCTTGGAATCGCTGAGGCTGACCTCGATCAGGCGGACCCGGATCTCAATCTGTTTCTGGGCGACATCGATGCTTTCCACCAAGTTTTTGATGCTCTCAAAGGTGTCCGTGTTACCATAGACCATGATCGCATTCTGACCCTCCAATGGAACCACTACGCCATCAGTGTTTTCCAAAGCCTTGCTGACTTTGTTGGCGTCCAAATTGTTTAGGTAAATGATGTGATTGCGCTCTCCGGCCTCTTCCATGATGTTCTGTTTGGTTCCCACCAGGAAAGTGTTTTCGCCGTAGATGCGGTAGGACAAACCGGCGGAACGGGCAACCAGTGAGACCGCCGTTTCGATCGGAACATCGCGGACGCTGACGGTGACGCGCTTTTGCTCTTTCTCAGCGCCGCCGGTCTGATCGGTGGCCAGTACGATATTGGTGTTGCTAAGACGGGCCAGGGTGCTCAGAACCGAGGATAGCGGTTCATCCATGCTGTTTAAAGTAACGGGTCGTCTGAGTGGGCTTGATTGCGCACCAAGCGTAGCGATCCCGAACAGAAAGCTCAGGACGATGGTGCAGACAACAAAGCGTTTGAGTACGAAGGCATGTAACATATTTTCTCCAGCTTCGCTATATTTTTGCATTAGTAATTCTGCTCTGATTGAGTCTGGCGTTGGGTCTCAACGCTGAAATCCGGCATCACGGGGCGGGGTTGGATCTCCAGGGTCAGAGGTCCGCCAAAATAGACTCCCACCTGCTTTTCGCTGATCCAGGTGATCCTCCTGCCCTCGATGATATCACCCACACCGCCGGAAAGGATCTTGTCCTGGTATTCCACCGTCACCAGCCTGCGGCCCGTAGATTGGTCGATATAGGTGCCTGTGGGACGGAAGGTGTTGCGCAACGCTTCCAACCACTCTTTCGTCAGGTCGAAACGATCTTTGATGATGTTCCCCTGACGTAAGGGATCCTTGTCGATGTTGAACATGAAACTCTGACGGTCCAGGATCGAGGATTCGATCGCCACCACGCGGCTTTTCAGAGTATCGGACACCGACTCGTTGGTGTGGATGGATTTATCCCGGATCTTTTTGTTGGCGGCGTTAATACTGGCCAAGCGGATACCGTAGGCAAGCAGGAAGATGATGATCAGGCCGACGGCCAGGTCTTTGACAAATCTCAGTTGCATGCTAGGCCTCCTTCTTTACCTTGAAGATCGACATTTCCAAAGTGATCTTGTATTTATTGGGCGCATTGGGATCTAGCTGGACGTTGCGGCCGCTGCCCTGAGTGGGGCTGATATCCAGATACTGGATCTTGATGATATGATTCAGGGCTTCCAAGGCCGATATAAAGCGTCCCATCTGCTGGAATGTGCCTTCCAACTCCAAGCTGTATGTGGTTTCGATCATCCCGGCTTCCGCGAATTTGTTGGAATCCGAGATCTTGATCAATTTCATCTGGTTTACGTCACGGATCTGTTCTATCTTCTTCTGGAACTCGTTCAGTTCATCCACTGAAAATCGCTCACTGGTGGTCAGGCTGTTGTTGATGATTTCCGAGAAGGCTTCCAGCTGTTCATCCATCAACATTGCGCTATTCAGTTTTTCCAGAGTGGTCTTGATTTTCTTGTCGTAACTCGTGACTTCGCTGCTGTTCTTCTTGATTGAGTTGCCTCCCAGCCAAAAGAAGAGAATGGTGATCAGGATCATGCCCAGAATGAACACATAGTACTTTTCGCGCATTATTCGATCCTCCTTCTGCCAGCCAGGGCTTCCCGGCTGTAACACTCAATCACGAATTCCAGAATCTCAGTGTCCTTGGCGATCTGGCGGGTCTTGGAACCAGACTTGATCTCCGGAAAGTCGTTGCTGATTTCAGGATCAGCCTTGAGCTTCTGGACGAATTCGAAGGTCAGGTCGCCTTCCTGGATGTTCCGGTTCACTTCGATAATACCGTTGAGGGTGAGCACACCGTTGCTGTAGTTCAGTTTGCGTACTGCCAGCCGCTGGTCGATATTATCGCTGAGAGCTTTCAACTTCTTGGTCCAGAAGATGCGGTTGGCAAACGTCTTGGCCAGTTTGTCCACATCATTGGCTGAGAGGTATTCTCCGCTGGATTGGTATTTGGAGAGTTGGGAACTGATCTCGTTGTAGAATTTACGGCGGTTTTCGACCTTCGTCTTCATCAGGCCGTTGAGATAGAACAAGCCGGCAAAGGCGAGCATAGCGCCCAGCAGAAAGATGATCACCGCGTTGCGCAGGGATTTGTTTTCCCGCTCCGCCTGGAGTTTCATCTCTCCGTATTTGTTCAGATTAACTTTGAAGTAAAAAGGAGCTGTCATATTCACTTCCTATTCCGGGCGCATGGCCAGTCCGATCGCCAGAGCGAGCTGGGGATCTTTCTTGTCCACGAACTTTTCGGGCATTTCCACGTTGATGAAGGGCATGAAGACATCTGTGGGGATGCTCACCTTTTCCTGGATGTATTCCTGTAATCCCTTGAGCTTGGAGGTGCCGCCCATGATATAGATCTTGCGGAAATCGCTGTTACCCGCCTCTTTGACATAGAAACGCAGGGAACGGCGGATCTCTTCCACAATGGCGTCTTCGGTTGATTTCTCGGAGATGTCCAAAACGCTGATCTTCTTGGCATCTGTGGCGTTGGGATCGTCCAGCAACCCCCATTCCATCTTGTAGTGCTCGGCCGCTTCATACTCCAGCTGGCGCCTGCGCATGATGTCGCGGGTGATGTGGTAACCGCCGAAGGGAATGTCGCGGGCAAAGAACTTGGCTTCCGGGCCCCAGATAATCATGTTGGTGCGGTGGGCGCCAAGATTAAGCAACACATACACTCCTTCCTCCACAAACGCGTTGAGGGCGAAGCTATTAGCCACTGCCAGCGAATCGATGTCCACGATGTTGGGATTAAGCCCGGCGGTGACCAGCGTGTTGGTGTGCTCGTTGAGCAACTCCTTGGAGGTGGCTGCCAAGAGGATGTTCATGTTGTTGGTTTTCTCTTCGACGTTGATCACCTGATAGTCCAGGATCATATCCGTGCCGCTGATCGGGATGTGTTTCTTGGCTTCAAAGAACAAAGCCGACTCCAGCTCGTCCTCGGGCAAAAAGATGGTTTTGATCTGTTTGATGCTGGTGTTGTCGCCTCCCACGGAAGTGACCAGATGCTGGATTTTCTTGGGATTGATGTGCAGGGTTTTCATGATCTCCACGATCACCGGAGCAAAGCGGTCCGGCCGCAGATCGCTGGGGATATACTCCACCCCCACAGGAACAGTGGGCCTGATCTCGTAATTCAACAGCTTGAAGCCTTCATGCAGTTTCTTCAGGTGCACGACCTTCACGCTGTGAGTTCCGATGTCGATTCCCACCGACTCCTTGAACTTGACTGTCTTAGTTTTTTTCATCGTTCCTCTTATCTATGACATTCTAATATCTATCAGAGGTTTTCCGGAGGCCGCTTGATCACCCAGCTCATGGATGTGAGTGCGGTGCCGTCATCGCGTTGCACTTCCGGAAAATCGATTGGCGAGGTAAAGTAAAACCGGTTGTCGTAGTGATAGTTCTTATCGTAACCGACTCCGCCGCCACTGCAGCCCTGGGCATCCACATTCGTGAGCGTGAAGCCGAACACGGGATCCTGATGCGCCACGATGCCGGGGGCGCTGGAAGCGCCGCACAGATCCTGCGGTTGGTCCCAAATCGCTTGTTGGTTACCGCCGGGAGGCCATTCGCTGTCGAACATACTGCGGTGGACAAATCCGCGGCGCCTCTGGCTGATGGAGCCATAAACGCTGATATAGCCGCGTTCCAGGAAGGGCAGGCGCTCCGGCCACAGAGGGTTGTACCAGGGGAAATCGAGTTTGGTGTTGCGGGTGTAGGGGGCTATGGGTTTGGTAGCCCAGCGCCGCTCGTTGGTTTGTGGCAACTGGTAACGGTGGAGGTCAATCTTGGTGAACATCGTGGGCACGCCACCAACCGTAGCCAGTATATCCGGCGTAGAGGGATGGGGGTGTTGATATTCGAAAGTGAATACTCCGTCCTTGAAGGTATTGCCGTGTCCATGCCCCAAAGCAGCCATGGCGGCGTAGATCCAGATGCCGGTGTTGCCCGGAGGTGGCCCGTCACAGGGCCCCAAAGCATCGTGATACCGCAGCGAATCCACCGGATGGCGGTAACCGTATTTGATCACGATTGATTTCTCTGAGACCAGGCCGACCACGTCGTTCTTGTTATTCAGCGGATCGTTGCCCACCGGGGTACCGGACAACAGGATGTCGTCCAGCAGGAACATGGTGTCTGCACAGCCCCAGGTCTGGTAGCTTTGGAAGGTGCCCTTGATCCAGAGCTTGCTGTTCACCCATTTGGAGGTGTTTGAGGCACTGCCGTTGGAGTTGAAGGACCACATGGTGTCGGAGACGCTATATTGGTTTCTCCAGATCGAATCCGCTGGGTTGGCGGGCGGGTACGTATTGTAAACCACCGAGTATTCACGATAGGGATCCAGCACTTCACCCAGGTATGCGGTGTAGCCAGTGCCTTCCACTTCCACATAGAGAATGTGGTCGGTGTCATAATACAAAGGTCCCACGGTATTGTTGCGCCTGCGGATAGTGGAAGCTTCCTCGGGAAACAAAGTGTAGGGATACTCCTCAGACAGGCCGCCCTGAAACACGTCTTCCTCATTGTAAGTGCCGGATGCGGATTGCACATGTCCGGTGGTGGACACCAATCCCATGAAGGTGGGCCAACCGTCATTGGGTCCGGTGGTCTTCTTGATCCAGATGTCCGTGTTGCTGTGCACGCGGCCATAGGTCAGGTCGGCTCCGTAAAAGTAGACATTCGCACCACTGGGCGAGGCGTCAGTATCCGTAAAATACATGAACTTGGCGAAGGTCTCGCTTTCAACTGTGTAGATGCCGTATTTGCGGATCATGGAAAACTTGGTGTTCATCAAAGCAGTCTGGCCGATGCCAGTCTTGGATTTGACCAGGGATCTGATCTCCGTGGTCTGCCTGCGGTCTCCGATCACCACGTCCTCGGTGATCTCATCCAGGCTGCCGTGGGCGAGCAGGGATTGAATGATAAAGGTCTTGCGCAGCGCTGAGTTCGTCACCTGGACATTGCGCACGGAAGTGCGGACAGGAATGATCACAGTGCCCAGTTTTTGGGCGATCACCTGTCCACGGTTGGCCTCACTGCGCAACAGCATCATGCTTTGAAAGCCTTCGAAATCAAACTGGAAGGCGACCACATCCCGCATGGCAAGGCTGGAAAGGGTAAACCCAGACATGGTGGCGATCACCATCAGCAGCATGGCGATGGCGATGTTGCCGCTCGGAGCTGAGAAGATCTTCGGCATTATTCCTCCTTGGTGGGAAGATTCCGCTATCATTTTTTGGTCATTTTGGTGGAGAATTTAATGGCACGGAAGTTTTCCGTGCCTGTCTTCACACGTGCGTGCAATACCACTTGGACGGCAAGTACTTCACTTTCATTGTTGATCTTCGAGATCTGGAACTTGTCCACGATCATCTTATCCAGGTTTTCCTCTTTGGGGAAGATATACAGCGGCGACGCCACCTGGATGCCGCGATGCATGTAAGTGCAGCGCACCGCACCGTCATAAAGGTAGAAGAGCGCAAAGTTCGGCGTTTGCAAGCCCTGGCTGGACGGCGGCGTGATGCGGATACCGGATCCGGTGTTGGTCGTGGTATTGATCAGCCTCAGCTGTTGGGCATTGGCGACTCCATAATACTCCATGGTGTTGCCGCTTCCCACGGAGACGCCGTTCTTGATCAGGTTCAGGCAGTCCAGGGCGTCCTTTTGCAATTCGGCCCAGGCGGTCAGTTCGCGATACTTGCGGAAGAACGCGCCGATCCCAACGGCTGCGACGGTTATCAGCATGGTCGAGATCAACACGACCACGATCATTTCGATCAGGGTAACGCCGCGTTGCTGTCTGAGAGATCTGCAAATGGGGCGGGGCATGGTGTCAGCGCTCAAAAATAATCCTCCCGCATCCTGATGAAGCGTTCATTTCTGCTGCCGGGATCGATCCATTTGAACGTGGCTTCCAGGTATACGAAATTCAGCAGCTGCTGATTGGAGGATTCCTGGCCAGCCTTGCGTTCCACGGTCATGTAACCCCAGATTCTGTGTTCCGGGTCCAGGTCATCCAGGATATATTGGCGGTTGACCTGGAGTTCGAAAGGCTTGTTGTTGGTACGGCGGTAGTACTCCATTTCCAATTCGCCGGCGACCAAAAGGGTCGCCACCCGGTCCCGGTAGTTGGTCAGCAGCTGCTTTTCGGCATAGACGATACCGATATAGATGGTGACCACAAGGATCACGATCACCAGCATCAGGACCAGGGCTTCCAGCAGCGTGATACCGCTTTGCCGCCTGATCAGGCCTGGCGCCTGGATATTCCGGGCGCGGGTAGAACCGCTCATCATGAGAATCCGGCGCCGGAGGCGAATTGCTTGGGATTGTCGGCAAACTCCTCGGCTATGGTGCGTTCCACCAGGTTGTTCATCACCAGGTTGTACAGCGACTGGTCGCGGGTCTGCATGCCTTCCTTGGTGCTGGCCTGGATGATGGAGGGGATCTGGTAGGTTTTTTCCTCGCGGATCAGGTTGCGCACGGCGGCGTTGGCCACCATGATCTCCAAAGCGGGCACCCGGCCCTTGCCGTCTTTGGTGGGCAGCAAGGTTTGGGAAAGCACCGCTTCCAGGGATTCGGAAAGCATCGAACGCACCTGTTGCTGTTGTTCCTTGGGAAACATGTCGATGATACGGTCGATGGACTTGGTGCAACTGCCGGTGTGCAGGGTTGCGAACACCAGGTGTCCGGTTTCGGCGGCTGTCAACGCCAATGACACCGTCTCCAGATCACGCATTTCACCCACCAGGATCACGTCCGGATCTTCACGCAGGGCGCTGCGCAGCGCCGCGGTGAAACTCCAGGTGTCATGCCCCAGCTCGCGCTGGTTGATCAGGCTGTTCCTGCTGCGGTGCACAAACTCGATGGGATCTTCGATCGTGATGATGTGGCAAAAACGGTGGTCGTTGATCGTGTCGATCATCGTGGCCAGGGTCGTGGATTTACCGCTGCCGGTGGGGCCTGTCACCAGGATCAGGCCCTTCTCCTTGGTCGTCAGACGTTTGAGGATCTCCGGCAAGTGCAATTCTTCGTAACTCTTTATCTCGTTGGGGATGACGCGGAAGGCGGCGGAGATACCGTTGATCTGGTGAAAGGCGTTGACGCGGAAGCGGACATCGTTGCTGAGTTTGGTGGAGAAGTCAATCTCCAACTGCTCTTTGAACATTTCCTGCTGCACTTCGTTCATTACGCCAAAGACCAGATTCTCCACTTCTTCCACCGACAGGATGGGCAGATTCAGGCGCTTCATTTTGCCGTTCACGCGCACCATCGGATGGGCTCCGGCCGCCACATGGAGGTCCGAGGCCCCGGCTTCGGCGGTGAAGCGCAACAATTCGTGGATAGTCAACTTGCTGCCTCCAACTAATCGGTCTCGGTCTCGGTCTCTACTCCTTCGGTATTGGGATCGGTGAACTGGTCAACCCCATAGCCATGGAACTTGGCGTCATCGACGTCGTACCAGACCTGCTTGTCCGGTCCGCCGGGAAAATCTTCGGTGGATGTGGCGATGAACTTCTTGGGCGGATTGCCGGTGACTTCAAACTTCCAGTGCTTGATCGTGCTTTCACCCAGATTGGTCTCTTTCATCGCTCTTTCGATGGTGTAGTCCTGCGTGGTGCCGTTGGTCTGGCGGTAAACGTCATAGGTCTTGCGAATGGCGGCGATGGCGGTCTGCGCCTCGCTGGAACGCGATTTTTCCACATAGCGCATGTAAATGGGTACGGCCAGGGCGGCCAGGATGGCGACAATGATCACCACCACCAGGATCTCGATCAGGGTGAAACCCTTTTGGTTTGTCAGTTTCCTGAGCATTTGGTATTCCTCCTGTAGGAACATTGTTTTGGTTGTTTTTCATTATATGCACGATACGTGCCAATTCTACGGCAAAGTTACCGGGCAGCTTGATTTCAAGAAAATCACTTGACGCAATCCTGTCCATTTTTTTCTTTGCCTCCAGTTAAAAATCCTTATAACTCAAGGAGAAACACATGTCTAAAGTTCGTTGGCAACTACCCCTTGTGCTACTGATTCTGGCTCTGGCAGCCTTGTCCGCCGAACCGGTTACGCCGGTCACCGTGACCAACCAGAACCAGGTGCAGGATTCCGATATTCTGGCGGAATTCTCCGGCGGCGTGATCACCCGCGCCGATCTGGAAGCCAAAATCTCCAAATTGCCGCCCAACGCCCAGGGACGGTACCGCACCGTCGACGGTCAGCTCCAGGTTCTGGACATCATGGCCGTGGAGGAGGCCTTCATGGCCAAGGCTTTGCAACTGGGCGTGGACCAGGATCCCGAGATCCTGGAGAAGATCGAGGCCGGCACCCGCCAGTTCTATATCCAGGAATACTACAAGCGCAACGTCTCGGACCTGCTGGTGGTCACCGAGGCCGATAAACTGAAGTACTACGAAGACAACAAACAGGCCTTCTACCAGTACCCCTTCATCAGCATCAGCTACATCCAGGCCGAGGACGAAGCCGCGGCCGGCAAGGCGGTCAAGGAACTGCAGGCCGGCAAAGACTTCGCCGCGGTCTCCGACACATACAACATCAACAACTACGCCAAAGGCCTCAAGGGCCTGCTGAAAAACATCCGCCTCAACGGCAATGTCCCCGGCGTGGGCAACGACCTCGAGCTGGAGAAATTCATCGCCGATTCGCAACCCGACAGCACCAGGATTTACGGACCCTACGAGACCACCACCGGCTGGCACCTCTTCCGCACCAATGAATACATCCCCGGCCGTCAGAAGGAGTTTCAGGAAGTGCTGCCCGAACTCGAACAGCGCACCCGCCCCGGCGTGGAAAGCCGTATGCTGAAAGATCTCACCGACCGCCTCAAACTCAAGTATGCCGTCGAGATCGACACCCTCGTCCTGGCCGGCCTCAACCTTTCACAGCCCGCGCAGGAAAGCGAAGCTGAGGACCCCGTCCTGGTCACATCCAGCAATCCCGAACTGCAAATGACCGTCAGCGGACTGTTGACCGCCTACAGTAAACTTTCGCCGCAAGAGCAGGTCTTCATCAGCAAGGGCGAAGGCGTCAAACAATTGCTGGACCAGGAACTTACCCGCGACCTGCTGTATGTGGATGCCAAACAGCAGGATTACTCCGCCTCGTTGGCCGACAACCCCGAGTACCAGCAAATGAAGCGTTATTACATCCTGAACAAGGTCTTCCGCCAGCTCGTGGTCGATACCATCGAGATCAGCAGCGAGGAAACCCGCGCCTATTATGATGAACACCAGGCCGATTTCACCATGCCCGGCTACCGCGCCATCGAAGCCCTGTGGTTTGACAAGGAAAAAAGCGCCGCACGCGCCCTCAAAAAATACCAGCGCTTCGCCAAAGTCGGCGACCAGAAAAGGATCGACGACCTCATCGCCAAAGAATCCATCCGCCCCAAGCAAGCCCTTTTGGACAATATCTACGACAATGGCATCATCACCGGCATCGGACCCGACGAAGCCCTGTCCCGCCAGGTTTGGGACAATCCCGTCGGCTATATCAGCCCCGTGATCACATCCACCCGCGGCGACCTCCTCTTCTTCCGCATCCTGCGCGACACTCCGACCAGCGTTCAGGACTTCACTTCGGTCGAGCCACGCATCTTCGGCCAGCTCAAGAACGAGCGCCAGAAAACCCGGCAGGACGAGGTCACAGCGGAACTCTTCACCGAGTTCAATATGGTCAAGTATCCCGAACGCCTCAAACTCGAACTCTCCGCGGAAGAACTCTTCACCATGGCCGACAACTCCGCCAAGCAACGCAATTTCCGCGATGCCATCACCTTCTATGACCAGATCATCGAAAACCACGCCAACGGCTCCGACGATTACCGCGCCTCCTTCATGAAAGCCTTCATCGTCGCCGAGGAACTCAAGGACGAACAACAGGCCCTGCAGCTCTTCCGCGAGTTCCTGCAAAAATACCCCAGCGGCGACCTCAATGAATCCGCCCAGTTCATGATCGACGTCCTCGAAGGCAAGGAAGTTCTGCAAATCGAAGATGACACGGAATTACCGGAAACACCCGCGGAAGACGAATAACCGCCGCAACCGCCAACACCCTTAAGGCCCCGCGAGAGCGGGGCCTTTTCCTATTTTAGTCAGACAGCCCGGCGTGACAGACAACTCACAGGTCCATCCACCCCAGGGAGCCCAGCGTCTTTCCATCCAGATCGTATTCTGACCCGCCAGTATAAGCCCCCGGCGGATCGTCTGTGGATAGTCTGAACACGGCTGGGGCTATGGCTTATCGCCATAACTTATTGTGTCGCAAGACAC
>CAYXEF010000006.1:0-55574 GCA_964463825.1 uncultured Candidatus Cloacimonadota bacterium
CCCCCTCTTCAAGAATAGAGAATTCAAAATCGAATTCAGTTTTCCGTTTTTAAAAAAAAGCGAGGGGGCCGATCATCCGCCCGGCTGGTGATGTACTTGCGGCGGCATCGTCACGGCCCCCTCCGGTTTGACCATCATCTCACGGGGTGGTGGGAACCCATTGCCCACGTTTTGGGTTGTCTACCCGCCCGATTCGATCCTAAGCCTTTTGGGCTTCGACCATGCGGGCCACCCCCTTCGGAGGGTCACCGTATGAGATGGAGGTCAACTTTCACCCAAGACAGACAGGGACGTTTTGCTTTCCCTGCCTTTCCTGGATGGCCGGGTTTCACCTTGACCACCCGGCGAAGGTTCTGAGGGTTATTCGCATGTGCAGGTCTGGAATTCACCGTGAGAGACCCAGTCTGAGCCGCAGGGGCCATTGCCCGGATTTTCAACGAAGACTTCTCGGAAGAAGGCTCCGCAGTGCCTGCATGAGGTGTCGGAGCGCAGGAAGGACCAATCGGTGCCTGTGAGTTCAAGGGCAAGGACTGTTTGGTCAAAAGCGTTCATTTTGGCCCCTTTCTTTTCTATGGGTCCCGGCGGCTACTGCCCCCTGGCCGGGACCCTGTTGGAGGAGGATGATCACCCTGGACAGACTTCGTTTATTTTCAACTGAGCAAGGAGTTTCCCCAGCATGTTGTGTTTGGGAAGGTCCCTGCATTTCGGGCATGTGCAGTGTCCCCAGAAATTGTCGTGCCAGTGATTGTACTCCACCAGCATCTCCCGGGGGGTGTTGAGCAGGTAGTACATCAACTCCGAGTTCTGCTCAAACTTTTGGCGGAGTGTGAACTTCATTGCCCGCAAAGACATTTTCCTGTCCCATCCTTTGCGGAGAAGGCACTTTTTCCCGAGGCGCTTTGCTTGCCCGGGGGTCTTTGCCATGTGGATCTGGGTCCGCTCGTCCGTGCGGGCTGCCTTGCAGGCTTGGTACAGGTGCTCGGCGGTGGGGTATGTAACCCCGTTGAGCACTATTGGAGAGGGGTAGAAATTGCTCAAAAACGCAAACTTACCCTCAAAACCCTTCATGGTGACCTCCTCGGACGGGGGAGAGTTGCCCCTCCCCCTGCTGGTTGGTTACGCTGCGGCCCGCTTGGACTCCCAGAGTTTGCGGAGTCTCTCTGCTGCGGGGATCCTCTTGGGAGCTGGGAGTCTCTCCAGCTTGAGAGCCGGGAGCTCATCCTTCCCCTGGAGGTGAGCCAGGTGCCTGCTGTAAATCGCCCAGAGATTCTTCCAGGCTCGCAAGCCCATCCGGCAGTTCCTGAGGTGATGGAGTTTGAAGGCCTCCATCTTTGCCCGGAGTGCCCGAAGCTCCCCGATTGTCCGGGTGGCCTGGACTCTCTCGATTAAGGTGTGAAGCTGCTCAATCCCTGCTGGTTGCTGGGGATCGAGTTGGTTCTTCCGGATGTTGTATCGGCTCCAGAAGAACTGAGCCTGTGCCTCATCCTTGAACGGAGGCAGCGTGGTATTGAACCATGCCAGTGCCTCCGCAACCTCTTCTTCGGACCCGTACTTACTCAGGTCCTTGCCCTCCACGTCCAGGCCGTACCACATTGCCCAGAGGAGGGTCGTCTGTCCCGGCTTGTGCGGCTTCACCGAGTAGTCTTTCCTGGTGAAGTGCGCCGGGATTTGGTTTGCCCAGGTCTCCCGGGTGTAGCCGAAGAAGGCCTTCCCGAGAGAAGCCAGTGACGTCCAATCAGCCACCTTGACAGCGGCTATGATCGTCCTGTACCATTTTGGCTGCTGGGACAACCAATCCTTAGCGGGTGGGTCGAATTCAGCAATGGGGTGGTACTCGATGGCGTCGGGCACCGCCCCAACCTTTTCCGGGAACTCAGGATTCTCTTCGAGCACCGGGTCTGGGTAGTCCGGTCTTTCGGCTGGGTTGATGATGCAGAAGCTTCCATCGAGAGGCATTCGGCGCCATTTTTGGGCCTCTGGTTCGGTGCCGCTTGGAAGGTCGCGGTAGTGCAGGGCGATGTCCTTCTCCGGTGGGAGCTTGGGAAGGTCGAGGAGCTGCTGGTAGCAACCCCTCAGTTTCGCATATTCCCCTTCCTCCCTCTCTGTGAGCTTGCCGGTCCCTGTGAGCAAGGACCAGCGAATTATCGTGTCGCTCATCTCGGCGGTTGCCTCGATTGCGACTAAGAAGTCCCTGAACCGAGCGGCCCTCTCAGGCTCGCACTTGAGCCGCTTCATAATCCCCTCGATCCGGAGGTGCCTGGGCGTGTTGTCCCCGTGCGCCGGGTGAGGGGCAAGAACTTTGGAGTGTCCCGAGAGCGAGTGCTCCCAGGTTTCTCTGTCTCCCTGGTTGAAGAAGATGCTCGCCCTTTCGTCAGCTGCGAGCACAACCTCCATTGCCCATTCGTCCGGGCCCAGGAGGTTAGCCTCTCGGATCGTGAGGGGGCGGTATCCCTCGAAATTCCGCGGATCATCCTTCATCGAATCCTCCTTTTTGACGGTTTGACCTCACCCACCGACAAGGAGTGATTATTTAGAATCTGATGATGCGCACCGGAATCCCCTTCTTCTTGGCCGAGGAGATCATGTGCGCCGTTCCTGCGCTTTTCCCATCCCAGAAGGCTACTAGGGCATCCGCCCTTTCCGCCATCTGGTCGTTTCTTCGGAAGCCCGCCGACCGACCGTATTTCTTCCATTCAGCGGGGAAAAGGTGGAGCTGGAATCTCCGAGCTGTTGCGTATCGGGCACCGAGTGTGTCGGCCCCATGTGCACCGCCGGAGACAACCTCGATTTCCTCACCCGCTCGGATCCGATTGGAGAGCAGGTGATCCATCTTTTCTTTGAGGAGCTCGTAGTCTTCAAAGCTCCTGGACCCTGCGATGATGACTTTCACGTTCGCTCCTAGTTGATGATTGCGTCGACCGGGGACTTTTCGGTCAACATCCACTCTATGCAGGCCTTCAGCACATCCCCGTGACATGCTTTCGGTTTGCACCAACAAGCCAACTCCAAGTCTCCCCGTTTGGCCAGGTTTGCCAGCCTAGCCAATTCCCTAATGACCTCCTTGTTTTGGAGCTGTATCTGTCTCCAGAGCCAACTCCGGTATTTTTGAACTACCTGTTCTCTTTCCCCTTCGTTGCGCATCTTGAAGGGGTTTCCGAGAACGCTGCCCTTGCCTCGGCCCACGTATTCCCTGTGAGCCAACTTCCTGTCCGAAACATGAACTACACGAATCATGATCTGCCTCCTCTGATCTGGTGAGTTAAAATAAGAAAACGTAATCAGCCCGGACTTAAAAAAATGTTTTTAAGCTTGCGGGTTCGATTAACGAAAAGCGGAGGTGTCAAGGCCTTTACCGAAGCCGGTCTTTTGGCGGGGGTCGGATTGTGGTGTTTTTCGGCTTTTTGAAAAACTCCTCAATCCGTAGGGGCAAGGGAACTTTTTTGTGCACTGGGTTGGGGCCTTGCGAGGCTTTATGTTTCCAAAAAAGTTTTCTTGCCCCGTCCCCGCCCCGGTCTGAGGACCCGATAGGGGGGCCTTGATGCCGGAGCTATAATGGACCAACCCGCACGCGTCGTGTGAGCGCCCACGAGACTAGGAGGGAAGGACTGGCATCATTCAAAAAAAAGAAAAAATCAAAAATTCAACTGGTTTTTCATGCCTGTCCTGTACGACGACGGCTCGTACCGATAAGCGGAGCGCGCCGCCGGGGGCTCGGTCGCTCCGGCTTTTGCGGCGACCGTATTTTATCCGCGCACTCGTGGGGCTTCTTCCACGAGTGTCGCGCCCGGAGTGCTCGACTTAAACCCCCACTAAAGAAATGAAAGAACATCCTTTCAACTCGACGAGGGCCGACCGCAGCAGCCTTACCTAGTCGGAGGTCGGCCCGTGTTAAGATAACGAATTCCTTTAAAATCAGTTCTTAAACGACGGCGTGTGGGACCTGCCTTGGTCGTCCAACAACAATCCCCTCACGCTGGGGGAGAGGGGGTAGGTCGAGACGATGCTGTGTGAGGGCTGAGAGGTTCTGCTTTCCAAGAGCCTCTCAGACCCACACTCCACGGCTTGACCTCAGGGGGAGACTTCCCCCCTTTTTATTTTTTAAAATGGCTGCATGCCTCAAGACCCATGCAGAAGCCCCAGTAATTACAAAAACGTAATTGCCCACTCCCTGCGGGGCGCGTGCATGAGCGTGAGGCAAAGCCTGAACCACCTCTCCTATTCCAACAGAATAGGGCTACTGCGCAACCCAAACTGGGCCTGTTTCTACTACCCCCCTAATAGTACCCTCAAACCTAGTCAGGGCGCAGGCTGAGCCCAACCCCTAATGCCGTGCAAGGGAGAGGAGAGGAGATGGGATGGTTAACCCCCACCCAACACATAGGTTAACCAACTCATCCCCCACAGCCAAGGCCTTGTTTTTTCAACCAAAGTATGGCTGACAAGGTCATGTCATGGCGTGGTGTGGGGAACTGCGTGGCCGGGGCCAGCCCCCCCACTCCCTACCGGGCGCGATGCTTGCCCCTATGCAAGCAGCGTGATCCGGCCCGGACGCTGATGGCCAGGTGGTAGCATGCTCCCCACACCCCAGCCCATGCCCCCTGCCCATACTACCCCCAGTAGCCCAGCAACAACCCCCAACAGCAGCGTCTGCATCACCCCATCCCCCACTGCCACCAACGCGGTTCGCCGCGGACGGCGCCACCCCCAACGCTAGGGGCAACGGTGGTGTCGGCATCTAAAATCAAAAGAATAGTGGGAGTGCGACGAGTACCCCCTCTCTACCCCACATAATTTTTCAAACAGTGTTGGGATTTTGACGGTGGTATTTAGCTGGGCCAAGTAAGCACAGCCAAGGGGGCACGATTTTTCTTTGGACGGGTTAGGCGGTCTTTGTTCCGCGCCACGACTGGCTTTTATTTTTCACCAGGGCCGAGGTGATTTGACTCAGCTAAATTTGGCGCGGGTCGAGCTTTTTTCCAGAGGTGTGTGTTTCGCCTAGGGGAATCAAGCGCGCGGATTTCTTTGCGGAGCGAGGCTTTTTGCGAGCGTAGCAAAGAGAATCCGCAGGAGGTGGCCCATGCATTCTGGCGGTGAAAAAAGTTTATCTTGGTGGATTGGCCTTCGGTGGGGGCTCAAGAGAAAATCGACGAAATTCGGCGAAAAAATGCGAATTTTTTAGCTACGCTAAGCTTTGTTTTTCTCTTGGTCTTTTTTGGATTTTTTCTGCCCGGTATGGGATTTGACAGGCAGTGGTTTTGAAATTAGAGTCAAAAACTACTTGGATGATACGTGAGATCACGAGATTTTGCAAGGGCACTGTGTTGGGGCTCTCGCTCAAGCATTGTGGATTTAATTGGTGCCTGTAAGGAGTGCTACACGACAGTGGAGGAGTAGACCCCCGGGGGTTGTGACCGGGGGTTTTTTGTGGGCTCTAGGGCTCTTGGGCCAGCTCTCTCAGGGCTCTGAGCAGGTCGTTGTGTTTGAGCAGCAGCAGTGTGTACTTCTCCTGCCAGTTGATGTCCTGGGCGGTCGAGGTGAAGAGGGCCGCCTCTTTTTCCCTTCTTTCAACCAGGCCCGGAAGCTTCTCCTTGTTGGCGTAGACCCAGCGTTTGAGCTGTGTCGGGACCTCGTCGTACTTTCCTTCGTTGAGTCTTTTGAGCAGCGTCGAGTAGTGGAAGTTGCCGGCCCCTACGTTGAAGACAAAGCTGGTGAGGGCCGAGAACTGGTTTAGGTTGAGCGGGACGTCGACGTACCTGCGCACGGCGTTCTCCGCCTCGATGACGTCTTCCGAGAGCCATTGATCGGCCTGGGCCTGTGTGCACCGCTGGGCCTCACGAACTCCCAATGTGTGCCCCCAGCCTATGGTGAGCGTCCCTCCGGGGCATCGGTAGGCCACGAGCCTGCACCCCTCCGCGGTCTTGATGATCTTGAGCCCCTCCTGGTTAATGTGCTGAACGACGGCCGGTTGATCCATTTTTCCTCCTTTTGGACGGTTTTGGATGATTTCAGCTGGTTTCAGTCGATTTTGGCTGGTTATCGGTCGATTTCGGCTTTTTTGGAGAAATAAGGATTTGTCTCTCTCCAGAGGCCATGGACGATCCCTCTGCCCCGAGCCTCACGGCGGAGTACCAGAGCTTGGCCCTGGCTGGGTTCATGCCGTCTTCGAGCAGCAGCTCGTAGAAGAGCATGTCCACCTCTTTTCGGTAGGATCGGTCGAGCATTCCGAAGCGCATGAGCTGGTAGAGGGCGTCGTGTACCAGGGAGGGCCGCATGGAGCTGTCGGGATCCCCGGGGGTGAACGTCGGCCCGTCCCAGGCATAGCCCGTCTTGATCCAGAGGGTTCCGTCGTCCGAGAGGCTCAGGAACTGCAGCTCGTGGTGCCTTCCCGTCTTGATCCCCGTCTGGATCATGTACGGGCTCACGAGCTGGTACTTGTAGCCTGCCTTGTAGAAAATCTGCTCCATATCACTCCCCTGTAGGCTGGAGAAAACGGAAACGGGCGTCTTTCCGCACCTCGATGGGCTTGCGGGTCGTGTGCAGCACAATTCGCGCTGTTTCCGCCCCCGATTCGACCTCCACGCGGACCACGTGCATGTCCGGGAAATCCTGCCCATCCTGGAACTGTGACATCCAGTATATGCCGCTCTGCTTGGGAATTCCCGTTTCCCAGCCGTAATGCTTCCATTTGCTCACGTTTTCTTCGTTTTTCTCTTCTTTTCTCAATTTTTACTCCTTTTTGACGGCCCAAAGGCCCCTGAGGCTCTCGACAGCCACCGCCCTCATGTCCTTGAACTGGGCGTGGAGACACCCGGATTGGTCCGAAAAGACCCGACAGCTCACCGGATACTCATAGAGAGTAGCTAAAAAAAGGTATTCTCCCTCGTTTTCCGGCGAATCTTGCCAAATATGTCTCGTTTGCTCCATTTTTCTCTCTCTTTCTTCGTTTTTCTACTGCAAACGCCTCAATTTGGGTTTGAGCACCATGCGCACCAGCTCTTTCTCCCTCTTCCTGAGCTTGGCTCTGGCCCTGGCGAGGTAGATCCAGGCTGTGACCCGGTTGACGTCCATGTGGCAACCCATCTCGGTGGTGGTGCAGTGGCCCATGTAGCGCAGAACAACCGCCTCAAGCTCCCGTGTGGAGAGGATTTTCGAGCAGAGGATCCAGAATTCGGGGAGGTTGAGGATCTGATCTCCGTGGAGGTGGTAATTGTCCGGGAACAGTTCAAGCTGAAAGGAGAAGTCGCAGCCCTTTTTCATGCCCTCTCCTCCAGCAATTTCTCCATAATCTGGCGAATCTTCCACAATTCGGCTGGAATTTGGGCAACGCAGCTGTGCAGCTCCGCCTCGTGCCGGATGAACATCCGTGGGTCGTTGAAGGCCTCCAGGCGCTCGATGTACCTCCTCAGCGGGAAGGGGAGGCTGTTTATGGCCTCCGAGGTGGGTTTCCAGTTGTGGGGAATCTCCATGGTGGTCGAAGTGGTTTTTTTCATGGCAACTCCTGGAAAAGTGTTGACTCAGCTAAATAACCTGCGCTACAGTGGGTCCTGGCATCGCATCTCCTTACTCGCTGCTTCCTCATCCCACTGCCATGGCCATCTGAGGGCGCCTCCCCCTCAGGTGGCCTTCCTTTTTCCAGGAATCCTACTTGCGAAGGGCCTATTACCCCCCAAAAGGAATAGGCCCTTCCAAAGTATAGTTTCTCGAAGTCCGTCAATCGGCCTTCCTGGCGGCTTTAGGCCACTAATAGGCCCTTCCCAGGTATGATTACTCAAGAAAGGAATCTCCCCCTCTGAACTAGGATTTCTTTCGGCTGCGCTTCGGCTCCGTTCGCCAATTCCTACTTCGTGGGGGGAGGTTCCTCGACGGAGGAATAGCCCCCTTCTGGGTAGAGATTGGACGGGGACACTCGGTTCTCATGTGGAAGGGGTAAAGCCCGCAGCAAGGACCAGAATCCCACCGGAACGCGTTGCAGGAAATCCTCCTCCTCGGGCACACATGGCCGACTTGCATGGCATTCCACTCAAGCCCCGTGGGTTTCCAACGCCTCACTGGGTGGTCCAGCCCCAGCTCGCAGCGGTCTTTCATCGTTTAACCCCCCTCAGCTAGACATTTCCATAGGTTATAGCCCAAAAGTTTTAGCTTAGCTAACTCTTTTTGCTTGATTCTGAACTTCAAACCAACAACACTTTTGGCACAACCTGATGGAGGGGAACAAAAACATGCAAGAGGGTGGCTTTGCCGTCGCCATCACCATTCTGCTCGCCGTCATCTCGGCCCTTCTCGGAGTCATCGTCACCCTCGCCGCAAGCTATTTCAGGAAGTTCACCGAGGGATTCGAGGCGCAGAAGGAGCTGAACTCCACCATGGTGCGGGACATCGCCTGCAAGGTGGCGGACTCACTGTGTTGTGAGCGGCGAAGCACCTGTGTGCACAAACTGCATCACAAGGAGGATTGATGAATCAGCTCGGGCTCAAGAGCATGAACCACCGGGACATCATGCTCATGGCCGCCATGTTCAACGAAAGACAGCCGAAATTCGATTTCCTTCGGATCCCCGAAGAGATCCAGGACGCGGTCATAGACGGCCTGGACACGGCCACCATGACCTACACGGAGGCCTCCCAGTTCCTCAAGGACTCCGGGTACAGCCTCTCCCACGAGTCTATCCGCCGCTACTACATGACCCTCAAAAACGAGCGGCGAAAACACGACATGAGCTACGTGGCCCGGGCCACCATGGCCCAGTACGCCAACTACGACTTCCAGGGGGCCATGGAAACGCTCCTCGCCCTCTCCATCACCGCCGTCCTCCACACCCTCTCGGACGGCAAGCTCAACCTGGGCAACCAGCTCTCCCGGGTCATGGAGCAGATCCTCAAGCTCTACGAGACCCTTGAGGGCATGGACAAGCGCAGCATCAAGAAGGCGAGGGCCAAGGGGAACCACACCACTGGGATGCTCCCCAAGGAGGCCAGGGAAAAGATCCGAAGGATTTACGGAATGGTCCGGGACAACATAGATGGCGATCAAAAAGACGCAGCAACCCAATAAGGGGGGAAGGCCCAAGAAGGTCGTCCCGACGGAGAAGCAGAAGACTATCGCCAAGGCCTGCTCCAGGGAGACCGCTGCGCCCTTGCACCCCTACCAGCAGCGGTGGGTGTGCGACACGTCGCGCTTCAAGATCGGCCTCTGGGCCAGGCAGACCGGCAAGTCCTTCTCCACGGCCCTCGAGGCGGTTCTGGACTGCCAGGAGTACGCCACAGACTGGATCTTCCTTTCGTCAGGGGAACGTCAGGCGAAAGAGCTTATTCGTAAGGCCAGGATGCACTCCGAGGCCATGGACATCGCCCTCAACTACGACGAGGGGGAATACATCGGCTCTTCCGGGATCATCTACAAGCAGCTTGAGATCCTCTTCCCCAACGGGAGCCGCATCATGGCTCTGCCTGCCAACCCTGACACGGCCCGCGGCCACTCGGCCAACCTGGTGCTGGACGAGTTCGCCTTCCACAAGGACTCCCGGGAAATCTGGAAGGCCCTCTTCCCCACCATCTCCCGTGGATTCAAGCTCCGCGTGATTTCCACCCCACAGGGGAAGAAGAACAAGTTCTACGAGATATGGACGGGAAACCAGCACTTCAGCAAGCACCAGACGGACATCTGGAGCGCCTGGCGTGAGGGCCTGGTCATCTACGGGAACGACTTCGAGCCGGCCAGCCCCGAGTTTCTCCGAGAGGCCCTGGACGATGAGGAGGCCTGGAGCCAGGAGTATTTGATCGAGTTCCTGGACGAGGCCACGGCGTTCATCACCTACGAGATGATTTCGGCCTGCGAGGACTCGACCCTCTCCATGGAGAACCCCCTCGACCCCGGGAGCTATGTCGTCGCCGGGATCGACGTGGGCCGCAAGAAAGACTTCACGGTCTACTGGAGCCTTGAGGTCTCGGACCTGCTCAAGACCGTGACCATCCACGCCATGCAGAACCTCCCCTTCTCCGACCAGGAGGCCCAGATTTCAGGGTTGATCGAGCGCGAGCAGCCATCTCTTGTGCACGTGGACTACAACTCGCTTGGCATGTACCTCTGCGAGCGCCTCCAGGAGCGGTTCGGTGGAAGGATCGTTCCCGTGAACCTCACCCTCCAGAGCAAGCAGGAGATGGCCGCCAAGACCAAGGCCTTCTTCGAGGACGCCCTCCTCAGGATCCCCGTCGACCGGAGGATTCGGGAGAGCATCCACTCCATCAAACGGGTGGTTTCACCGGCCGGGAACATCCGTTTCGACGCAGACAGGACCAAGGATGGACACGGAGACTTTTTCTGGGCACTTGCCCTGGCGATTCAAGGGCATGAGGCGGCCATAGGCATTCCGGACATCGTGCTGGGCCCGGGAAGCCACATGGCACAAATCATCAGTCCTTACGAGGACAAGGTGATGACGTCCCTGTCCAAGTTTCATTAGATCAAACAGGGGGGCTGAATTGGTAAGCGAAACCGTGCGATTGAGCTACAGGTATGGGGAAACCATCGAAGTGCGGCACCTGTGCGACCTACACTACTCGTCGCCCCTGTGCGACCGCACCTCCGCCAAGCGCTACATCACCGAGAATCCCGAGTGCTATTACATCGTTACGGGTGACATCTTCGATCTTATTCTCCCCTCTGACCTCAAACGCTACGTGCATGGGGCCAACGACGGGGAATCCCCGGATCTCATCGACACGGAGGTTGAGGCCATCTGCGACCTGCTCTCCCCCATCTCCGGAAGGGTGCTGTGCTGGAGCGACGGGAACCACGAGTCCGAGGTCTTGAAGCGCCACCACGTGAACGTGACCAAGCGGGTATGCGCAAAGCTCGGGGTTCGCTACGTGGGTCACTCCTGCGTGCTCAGGCTCCTGCTCACCAAGAGTGAGGACCAGGGTGGAGGTGGAGGGCGAAGCGTCTTCTTTCACTGCCATCACGGCTACGGGGCCTCGTCACGCACCGCCGGGGGGTCACTCACGAAATACGAGAAGGCTGGAATTGCGTGGCCCGACGCGGATTTCCACGTCAGGAGCCACGACCACTCCATGGTCGCCAAACCTATCGCGCAGCTGCGCTGGCGGGGCGAGGCCATCTCCGACGACCTGGCCTGGCTGGTCCTCGGGGGCACGTTTCTCAAAACCTATTCGGGCGGCACGGGATGCGGCTACGGCGAGCAGAAGCTCTACAACCCAGCCGTGGTCGGCCAGGTCATCATGGAGGTTCGCCCCGAGCGCACTGGAGTGAGGAAAAATGCAAGGTATTGGATCGCTTGACGTCAAGGGTGATCTGGAACGCCTGTTGAGTGTGCTCAAGCTCACTTCAGGCATCGTGTTTGTGGTGTTCCTCCTGTGCCTAATCTTCGTCATGTCCAGGGTGACCATGATGAACCATATCGAGCACATGGGAGAACCTACCGCAACAACCTACTCTGACATCAACAGAACGGGAGAATGGATATGAAAAAGCTCAAAGCCCTTTTGATCGCCCTCATGATTCTTTTTTTCTGTCCCGTGGCCATGGCGGCCGTGACGGAAACCGTGGTGGGCTACGGGACCCTCTGGGTTCATTCCTTCGCTTGGACGGCTGAGGCCAACGGGAGTTTTACGGACTACACGTCGACCAATGCCATCGACGGGATAATCCTGGCCGTGGAAACCGATCCGGGAACACCGGCCCCGACCGACAACTACGACATTACGTTCACGACGGAACAGGACTATGCAGTCGCCGGAACCAGCCTGAACGACCGGGATACCGTGAACACGGAGCGCTGGGTTCCAACCGAGGACAACGTGCCCTTCGCCGGTAAGGTGAAGCTCGACATCACCAACAACTCGGTCAATGCGGCTCAAGGGGTGATCCGTGTCTTCGTGAAGAAGGACAAGCCGCACTAGGGGAGTGGAACAATGCGCAAACTGTTGGCACTTACGATTATCTGCCTGCTTTTCGTAACGTCCTGCGCACACGTTCCCCCTGCGCGCTGAAGCGTAAACTCCTGTGACGCCGGAGGTGTCCAATGATCGCAACACTCAAGGGAATGGCCGAGTTTTTCCAGGACGGGTGCGGGAACAACTCCAGCATGAGGCTCCTGGTTTTCCTGGTGGTGGCCGTGGTGCTCTTCAACTGGACCTGGATCAACATCTCGAGCGGTACCCTCACCCCTCTTTCCTGGGGTGAACTGGGTAGTATTGTGGGCTCTCTCTTCGTGAAGAGTATCCAAAAAGGAAAGGAATGATTGCATGAAGAAAATTTTTGCGTTCGTTCTCGGATCTATTCTTCTTGTGGCCTCACCATGTTTTTCTGCCAACGTCCGCCTTGCATGGGATCATCCAGCACCAGAGACCGTTGGTGGATACCGTCTCCATTTTGGAGCAATGTCAGGCGTGTACACAAGCAGTGTTGATGTCGGCAATGTCTTCGTCTCCGATCTCAATGTTGGTGTCGACGACGAAAGACAGGTGTTCATTGCCGCTACGGCCTACGATTCAGCCGGGAATCAAAGTGGTTATTCAAATGAGGTTGTTTTTGATGCACCTGATGAACTGGCTCCTGGAGCTCCGAACAATCTCAGGATTACTGTTCAGTTGAGCAAGACTGCTGATGGTACATATTCGATCAGTTCTATCCGGGCAATGACTGAATAAGGAGAAGTCTAGACTGGAGCTTAAGCAATGGCGGAGATTCTCATTAAGGCAGTAAACGCAACGCACGCTGACCCAGATAAAGATAGAAGAGGCTGTTACAAGCGTGGCATGCCAGTGGTTGTTATGCCAGACGGTCACTCCTGGGGCGCACAGGAAGGACTTCCGAAGTTTGTTGTCCTCAAGGTTCCGGGAGTCAGCGTGGAGGCGGTCAACAAATACATCAATCCTGAGCATGAGGACACCCCAGACGAGAATGGTACTTATCCAATTTACAGGCGCAGGCTCTGGCAGATCAGATGGGCTGCTCTGCCTTTGGCTGCACGCAACAAACTTGCATCTGACGGGGAACTCACCATCAAAGTCGGCGCTTACTCTGGCGAGTATGATTACACCTGGACCCAGGTCAGGCAGTATTTCCGCAACCTCAAGACGGGGCTGGATGAGACGGGAGACCTGTAATGGCAACGCTTCGTACAGTCACAGTTCGGCCAAGCGGTGGCGATTACACGAGTCTTTCTGCGGCTGAGTCTGGGGAGCAGGCTGATCTTGTATCCTTGGATCGGCAATTGGACATCGAATGCTATGCGATGGAAGACACCACAGCCGTCAACATGGACGGCTGGACAACGGATGCAACCCGCTACATCAGGATCTATACTCCAGCCAGTGAACGTCACGATGGCAAGTGGAATACTTCAAAGTATCGACTTTCAGTTACATCTGGAACCATTCATGCCATACAGATTAGTTCTGGTGCTGACCATGTAAGGATAGATGGTCTGCAAATTATGATAAGGGCCACGACCGGGCTGCAAGACGCCATATGGATGCCATCAGTAAATACAAATAATCTAAGGCGCATAACCAATTGTATCATTAAAAGTGATGATGCTAATAACACATCACAGGCAATGGGAGTGCGGACTTATGGTGCATCTAGTATTACAGAAGTTTGGAATTGCATTTTTTATGATTTTGCTGATGGCGTTCTTGGTGATGCGGCAATCAATTTCCGATATGCCAATACTTCTTATATTTATAACTGCACGTTTGTCAATAATTATGTTGGCATAAGCATTCACACAAGTAGTGGTGGGACCGTTTATGCCAAAAACTGTTTGTTTTCGGCGAATTCATCTGACACATATGGAGCCGTTCAAGCTAATTGTGATTACAATGCCACTAACAATTCGTCACTTGGATACACTTCAAACACCCATGACCGTACTTCACAGACATTCACGTTTGTTGATGCAGCCAATGACGACTTCCATCTCGCACCTACCGATGCAGGAGCAAGAAATTACGGCGTCAGTGACCCAGGTTCTGGCCTTTTCTCAACCGACATCGACGGGCAAACCCGATCAGGCACCTGGGACATCGGGGCTGACGAGTATGTGGCATCTGGTGGCTCAACATACGCCTTGACCTGTTCTGATGGCATCAACGCTGGTGAGCTTTTGAGTTCAGCCTGCATCTTCGGCTGCACAATATTTGACGGCATCAACACAGGTGACGGACCAGGAGGAGCAGGCAACTTCCTAGTTAACGCCTCAGACGGATCAAGGATCGGAGAGGTTGTCTCGATCATACAGCAGCTCATTGGAGCCTGCCAGGACGGCATAAGGGCTGGTGATTCTCCAAGTGGCGCAATGGTTTTAAGTCCTGCATTGAGTGACGGCGTTGGTTTAGGAGACGCTTCAAGTGGACCAATGGTTTCAAACCCAACATTGGTGGACGGTGTAAGAGCCGGAGATTCTCCAAGTGGGCCAATGATTTCAAACGTGACAGCCCAGGATGGTTTAACCATTGGCGACCTCATCTCCTTGGGCAGTTATTTTGCTTTGACTATTCAGGACGGCATCAATGCCGGAGATTCAGCGTCTACGATTGTCACCAACATCTTGACAGCTCTGGACGGCGTAAGGACTGGTGATTCATCTCTGGGTGCCTTGATTGCCCAGGCAACAGTGTCGGATGGAATCAGAGTTGGCGAATCCGTCTCTACTTCTTGCCAGTTCAATCTGACCCTGGCAGACGGGATACGGCTCAGTGATCTTGCAAATGCACTTGGCGAGATCATCGCACTTTCAGTGACCGATGGGCTCACAGCCTCGGATTCTACAGTAGGGGCCTATGCACTGGCAGGATATGCAGCGGACGGGATCAGGGCTGGAGACGCATCGAGTTCCGTTGCCAGTTATCTCACAACCGTAACAGATGGCCTTTCTCTCGGCGACGCCCTTCTGATTGCGTCTGTTTTTGCGTGCACTTCACAGGACGGTATCAATGCGGGGGATTGGTCAACGCTTGGATCCCTGTTCTCCTTGACGAGCCAGGATGGGTTGATCTTGGGTGAATCGGCCATTACGGCCATTGTCCGTGCGGTCTCTATATCTGAGGCCATGCGCCTCGGAGACGTTTCATCAAGTTCAGTTGAGTTCAACGTCACAGTTCCGGATGGCATGAGGATAAGTGACACGATCTCTTGCATCTGTCAATTTTTTGTTTCCGCCCTTGACGGTTTGCAGATCGGAGATTTGTCGATCCGATTTGGAGAAACCGGGGCAATCGTCACCTTTACCGCGTACGGAAAGTCTTTTGTGTTCAACGTCGTGCAGAAGACCTTTTCATTCAACCTTACTCAAAACACATAGAAGGGAACTGAAATGGACAAACTGGATCGGAGAGAAAAAATCAAGATTGGTGGCGTCTTCAATGTCGAGTGTTTCGATAAGGACGGAAATCTCAAGTGGAAGGACAAAGCGGAAAACCTGGTGGTCAATGCTGGCCTCAATTCCATTCTGGACATCATGTTTCATGGAACCACCCAGGTGACCACCTGGTATGTCGGCCTAACCGACGGTACCCCAACGGTGGCTGCAGCCGACACCATGAGTTCTCATGCTGGTTGGACTGAAATTGCCGATTACTCACAGTCTACCAGACCAGAGTTCAATGAGGCTGCTGCGTCCTCACAGTCCATCAGCAACTCAGGCAACGCGGCGGCGTTTTCCATCAACGGAACGGCCACGGTTGGCGGCGCCTTCATCACCTCAAACAATACCAAGAGCGGATCCACCGGAACTCTTTTCTGCGCCGCTGCCTTCTCCCAGGGTGACCGAAGTGTGGCCAATGGGGATACGGTCAACGTCACCTACACACTCAGTGCAGCTGACGATGGAGCGTAATCCATGGATTTTGTGGTCAAACAGAACATCGTCATAAGGACCGGGACAGATTTGTGGGGCCCCTTCTCCTTCGATCTGACGAGGGGGCTCCCGTCCGGTGATTCCATTTCCTCCGTTGCCGTAACGAGCTGGCTCGGGACCACGGAGTCCACGTCGTACCTCATTGATTCTGCCGTTATCAACGGGAACATCATCAATATTCGTTTTCAGTTCCCGGGCAGCACAAGAGTTGGTAACCACGAAGTGCGAATGCTGGTGACGTGTGCAAGTGGTGCCAAATTCCCGTTTATTTTTCGATGGGTTGTGGTTACCGCATAGTTCAGGAGCTGTCCAATGGATGAAAAATCCGTAAAAGATCCGATCCAGATTGAGATTGTAACCAACAAGACGGCCAACGATGGATGGGACAACGTCTGGGCGTTTATGGAGGACCCTGACACGGTTCTCGCCAACGTGAGCCAGACTTCCGAGGTCTTCGAGAACCTGCTCTCTGACTGCCACGTGTTTTCTTGTTACCAGTCGAGGAAATCCGGGGTCACCAACGCCGAATGGCGCATCGAGTACCCGGACGGCGCCGAGAAGCAGTCCGAGTTCTACGAGGGGCTCCTGGAGCGGATTGATTTCGAGAAGCTCATCAACCAGATCCTGGACGCCCCATTCTACGGGTTTTCCGTCTGCGAGGTGATCTGGGGGCAGTCTGATGGCCGGTGGGTTCCAGAGAGGATCGAGCAGAAGCCCAACCACTGGTTTGTGTTCGACCAGCAGCGCAGGCTCAGGTTCCTCCACAAGGACCACCAGTTCGACGGACTGCTCCTCCCGGACTACAAGTTCCTGCTCGCCCAGCATCACCCGACGTTCGAGAACCCCTATGGACGCCGCGTGCTTTCCAGGTGTTTCTGGCCCGTGGTTTTCAAGAAGGCCGGGTACAAGTATTGGAGCCAGTTCCTGGAGAAATACGGCATCCCCTGGGCCGTTGGTCGTGTTCCACGTGGAACAAAACTCGAGGACCGGGAGCGGTTCCTGGACGCCTTGGGAAACATGGTGCAGGCTGCGGTCGCGGTCATAAACGACGACGAGAAGATTGAACTCATGACCGCATCCGGGACCGGTGCAGCGCGCGGGGGCATGGGAATCCCCTTCCAGTCCATGATCGACTCGGCCAACGCGGAGATTTCCAAGGTGATGCTTGGCCAGACCCTGTCGACCGAGATCGGGAGCAAGGGTGCCTATGCGGCCTCCCAGAGCCACCTGTCGGTTAGGAGCGACATCTGCACGGCGGACAAGAAATTGGCCGCCCGCAAGGTGAACGAACTGTTTTCCTGGCTCCAGATGTTCAACTTCGGGAAGGGCGCGGCCCCCATCCTTCGCTTCATCGAAGAGGAGGACGACAAAGAGGCTCATTCCAGGCGGGATGCAAACCTCGTGAACCAGGGGGTGCGCTTCAAGCCCGAGTATTACATGCGCCAGTACAATCTCAGACGGGACGAATTCGAGGTGAAGGACCTGGACGAGGTGGCGCAGCAGCAGTTCGACCGCCAGATGCAGCTCAAGGAGAAGGACTCCGAGAACATGGACCGGCAGAGGCAGAAGTCCTCTGACGAGAACAGGCAAAAGGGCGAGAGGAAATCGGACCGCAAGAAACTCCCCTCTGGAAAGGAGAAGGAATGATCATAGACCTCGTGCAGGACAAACTGTGGGGACTCACCGAGTCCAAGATGGAGGAAATCAACGCCCTGGTGCACAGGCATTTGGACGGGGAGGATCCCGGGGCCTCGTTCAAGTCCGAGGTGAAAGAGGCTGAAGACGGACTCGTTGAGATGAAAGACGGCATGGTGGCCGTGATCCCCGTCTTCGGAACCATCATGAAGCGGGCGAACCTCATGACCCGCTACTCCGGTGGAACCTCCACCGACAAACTGAAACAGTCCATCGCGCAGGCCCTCGACGACCCGCAAATTGATGGTATCCTGCTCAATTTTGATTCTCCCGGTGGCGAGGTGAAGGGCACCAAGGCTATCGCCGAATTCATCTTCGAGAACCGGGGCAGGAAGCCCATCGTGGCTTTTGCCGACGGCACAATGGCGAGCGCTGCCTACTGGATTGCCTCCGCAGCCGACAAAATCATCGTGAGCGACACCTCCATGGTGGGTTCCATCGGTGTGATCCTGACCCATTACGACACCTCAAAAAGGGACGAAATGAGCGGTGTTAGACGAACTGAGGTGTTTTCCGGGAAATACAAATCTGCGGGCTCTGACGCCAAGCCTCTTGATGCGGCCTCCAAAGCCTATTTGCAGGAATTGGTCGATAAACACTATGAAATCTTTGTAGCCGATATCGCAAAAAATCGTGGTAAAACGGTCGCAGATGTGCTTCCGGTGGCGAACGGCAAGGTTTTCATAGGTTCCGACGCACTGGACGCAGGTCTTGTCGATGAACTCGGAAACATGGAGACGGCCCTCTTGGCTGCAACCAACGGATCAAGGAGAAGAGAGATGGAAATGGAAGATTTGATTAAGGAGCTTCAGGCAAAGGTTGAAGCGCTGGAGGTCTCCATGGCCGAAAAAGACGATGCGCTGGAAGCCGCTGCGGCCAGGGAGGAGGAACTCACTTCCGAAATCGCTGACCAGGTCCTGAGGAGCCAGATCAAGGAACGCCTCGACAGGGCCCAGGCCGAGTGGAAGCTCGCCCCCGCAGTGAACTGCGACGAGCTGGTGGCTGTCATGATGGCCCTGACCGACACGGTGTTTGAGGACGAGGACGGCAAGGTTACGAACCTGGCCGACTGGGCCTTCGAGAACCTCATCTGCACCGAGAAGAAGATTGAAAGTCCCGACGCGGACTCCGCTTCGAGCGAGACCGCCGTGGACGTTCTGAGGAGCAAGGAAATCCAGGACGGCCTGGAAATCGCCAAGATTTACAATCCTGACTTGAGATAGGAGAGAGACATGGCTGGACTGCTTGGAGTGACGAGCAACAGTGAGAGCGAGCGCAAGCAGCTTGTGGCCCACGACAACGTGGCGCTCTCCCGTGGGGGGAGGACTCTCACGCACGCTGCTGCCGGAACCATCGCGCGAGGCACCATTCTCGGGCGTATCACGGCAACCGGGAAGTATGTCGTGCTGGCCGTTGGGGCTTCAGACGGGAGTCAGACCGCCTGCGCCATCATGGCCGAGGACTCCGTGGCCACGGCTGGCGGGGACAAGAAGGTGCGCCTGTACTTTGCTGGGGCATACAACATCAATGACATCGTGTGGCCCGGGACCCCCACTGCCGCGCAGAAGAACGCAGCCCTGAACCAGCTCTCTGACCGGGGCATCGTCATCGACTGCGTAGACTACGCGTAAAGGAGTGACCCATGGCTGGAATTCTTGGAGTGACGAGCACCTCCGAGTCCGAACGCAAGCAACTCGTGAGCCACGACAACGTGGCCCTTACTCGCGCTGGGAGGACGCTCACCCACGCGGCCGCCGGGACCATTGCCCGGGGGACCGTGCTCGCACGGCTCACGGCCGACGGGAAATACGTGCCCTGCGAGCCGGTGCCCGAAGATCCTGTGACCGGTGCGGAAATCGCCCTGGCCATCCTGGCCGAGGACTCCACGGTGGCGGAGGCTGGCGACGCGACGGTGACGATCCACTACTTCGGGAGCTACAACGCGGCTGACCTGGTGTGGCCAGGTGCGAACTGGACCGCTGCCTACAAAAACCTTGCGCTCAATCAGCTCAGTGACAAGGGAATCATTGTGGACTGTGACGACTTTGCGTAATTTTTTTTGCCCACATCACTTAGCTGAGCTAAGGGAAGTCGGGTAGGAAAGGAGAACCATGGACAACCTGTTCAAGACCAGGGCACTGACGTCGGCCTACAATGCCATCAGGCCTGCCGGGCAGCTGATTTTCCAGACCATATTCGCGCCCTACATGCGCTATGAGCCGACGGATCGGTTCGCTTTCGACATCATCACGGGAAGCGAAACCATCCTCAAGAACCTCTCCAAGTACGACCCTGCCCTCATGAAGACGAAAACCTCCAGGGCAACGGTCACCCTGGAGGCTCCCCGCATCGCTGAGAAATTCATCATCCACGCCGCGGACCTCACCGCCATGAGGGCCTACGGTGACCAGACTGCCACGATGATGCTTCGTCAGCGTCTTGCGACTGAGATGCTTGATCAGCGTAACAAATTCGACCGCACTTTGGAATTCTGGGCTGCCGGTGCGCTCAAGGGAATCATGTACGACTCCGACGCTTCCACCGAGCTGCTGAACTTCGGCCTGGATTCCGACCACAGCGTGGACCTTTCCAGCACCAACGTGTGGAGCGACACGACCAATTCGGATCCCGTGGCGAACATCCGCACCTGGAAGCAGCTGGTCGAGGACGACTCTGGTCACCAGGTGGACCGCTGGGTGGCCTTCTGCGGCTACACCACCATGAACTACCTGATCAACCACCCCAAGGTGGGCGGACGCATGGTGTACCAGGAAGGCGTTCGGCTCGTCGAGACCGGTCGGGTCATGCAGGTGGCCGGCGTGGACATCATGGAATACAACGCGAGCTACCTGAACAGCTCCGGGACCCGCACCCGCTTTGTGGCCGCCAACTCCTTCGTTCTGGTCGGCATCGGCGCCGGGATCAGCGAGTTGGTATACACCTTCCCCGTTGACTTCGTCCACGAGAATGCCAAGGCCCTCTTCCACGCGAAGAGCTGGGAGAACGAGGATCCCTCCGGGATCTGGGTCAAGGCTGAATGCCGCTGCGCTCCGGTCATGAAGCGGCCTGACGCGGTTGTGGTTGCCATCGTTGATTAAGACCAACCGTTCCCGGGGTTAGCCTGCAGGTTAATCCCGGGTTTTCCCGGAGAGGCTCATGGCGTACTGCACCCTTGCTGACGTTCTCGAGGAAATCAGTGAAGAGGCCCTGATTGAGCTGACCGGCGGCACCACGGCGGTTGACGAGGCTGTGCTTGCCACGGCCATCCATCGGGCCGACGCCATCTGCGACTCGTTTCTCGCCATGGTCACGGTGGTTCCCGTCGAGACTCCGAGTCAGCGTCTCATCGAAACCTCCGTGGACGAGACCATCTATGCCCTGTATGCGCGCACTGGGTTCATCCCCGACACGCGCAAGGACAGGCACGTCCAGGCCATAGCCTGGCTCCAGGGAGTGGCTCAAGGCCGTCTTTCCCTTGGCGACGCTTCTTCCGGCGAGGGGGTCTCGGATGCGGCCATCTCCTACACTACGCCCGAGAAGGATCTGGGTGACGACGCCTGGGAGATGTTCTGATGGCCAACCCACATCCCACGACGATCAGCAAGAATCGCCAGCAGGCCATGGTGAACATGGGCTGGAGCAAGGACGAGGCCCTGAGGCTGGAGGTCCTTGCCTGGAAGGGCAGGCTTCTTGCCATAGAGGACTGCCTCAACGATTTCCAGGGACGCCTGAGGGACATGCGTGGGGCGTGGCCGGATACCCAGAAGATCATCGTCGATATCGTCCAGAGGAACTTCTACCACCAGGGGAGACCCGGGTGGAAGGAGCGCAAGGACACCAGGCACGACGGCTGGTGGCCTATCTTGAGGAAGACTGGCGACCTCATGCGTGCCGCGAGGTATCCGGTGTCGGATTCCAACCCCTTGAGCCTGAATCTTCGGGCCAACGTCGGCGCAGTGGGCATGGCCCATCAGTACGGGGTCCGCTCCAAGAGTTCCGTGCGCAGCTACACCCGAAGGGGAGCAAGCGGGCTCACACACACGGTGAACACGTACAGTCGTTTCATGCGCCTTGCGGCCAGGCCATTTTTCGTCATGAACCGTTTCGAGTGGGACGTTCCAACTATCCGGACCTCGGTCATGAGCTGGATCGTTGAACCTCTTTTCAAGGCTGCCGCAATAAGGAATGGCGGGAGCATGGGGGGGTCAGGACAGATATGATTGAACCCAAAGAGATCATCTCAGCCATCAGCGACAAGCTCACCACTGAGATTGCGGTCCTCAAGAAGGTGGCCCCCATCGCGGAGTTCCTGAAGCTCAAGATCGAGCAGTATGCGCTCATCTGTCCCTCTGTGTTCGTCGCGTACCGTGGGTCCAAGTATTCGCCCATAGGCAACGGTTATGTGCTGCGGGACATGGAGTTCTACCTGCTGGTGTGTGGCAGGAGTTATGTGAGCACGACCAAGTTGCTGGTCGGCTCCGAGACCAAGGACGGCATCCTGGATATCATCGAATACGTCCGCTCTGCTCTGACCTATTACGACTTTTCAGACGTTGAACCAAGCGGCCTGGACCTTCGACCGCTTGAGCCCATCGAGGATCAGGAAGTGGACGGCGACGAGCTTTTCGCCGTCTATGGACTTGTGTTCAGAACGGCCCAAAAGGCCAAGGAGAGCTAAATGGCTGACAAACTCACTCGAAAGGGGGTTGTGCTCGTTGGACTTCAGACCGTGGCTGGAACCCCTGAAACCTTGACGGGCGACAACGCGATCCTGTGTACGGTTCCCGAGGTCACCTATTCCGGGAACCGCAGGACCCGGGACTACATGCGGGACAGTCTTTCTCCGGCAGGCTTCGGGGTTGGCATCAAGAAGACCACCATCTCGTTTGAAACCGAGCTCAAGGGTCACAACGACAACCTCAATCCCGACGACGCAACCAGGCTGGATGCCCTCTTCCAGTCCTGCGCCCTGGAGTCCAGGATTGTCCTGGCCCTTCCCGTGAGCACCAAGACGGGGCTCACCCTTGGAGCCACCCTCTCCGGGGCCACCGGGACCGGCACCATCTACTTCGTTCACCCCACTCAGAATGTTGTTTTCCTGCACACGGCCACGGCGACCTTCGTGGCCAGCGAATCCCTCACCCAGAGCGGCGGGGGGTATACGGGAACGGCGGGTGCCAACCCCAACGACGACCTGCGCAGGGAGTACGTGCCCATCTCCGAGCCGGACGACATGGCCATCTGCACCATCGAATACTATGCGGACGGCATCCTGCACCAGCTTTCGGACTGCCGTGGCGACGCCGAGGTCACCCTGGACCCGGACGGGTACCCCACGGTCAAGTTCGCCATGACCGGCTTCTACGTGCAGCCCGTTGACGACACGGCCCCGGCCTCGACCTACGAGGACCATCAGCCCCCGGTGTGCACGAACATCAACATGAGGGTTGGAACTTACACCCCCACCGGGGTCGGCGCCTTTACGCTCACGGGCGGAAATGCCATCTCGGACAAAACCGACATGAACAGCGTGAGCGGCCTTGGCGGGGTTATGATCACGGGCCGGGAAGCCAAGCTGTCCTTCGAGATCGACCAGGACACCGTGACCAACTTCAACCCCTACGACATCTGGGAAGACGGGACCAAGCAGGCCATCACCACGACCATTGGCTCGGCTGCCGGAAACAGGGTAACCGTCATCGTCCCTGAGCTGCAGCTCGAGGAGCCCAAGACCGCCGAGAAGGACGGCCGGGCCGTCTACACCTTGTCCGGGATCTGCACCAAGGCGGATCTCGATTACCTCATCCAGACGCACTAGGAGGATTTGTGAGACTTCTTGGAAGCAACACCCACAAGATCACGATCAACGACGGAGAGGACAAGCATGTCTTCTACTACCGAAGGCCCACGGCTGACGAGCTGACCGCCTACCAGGCGAGCCTCTTCTCGCGCAAGGGGGACAAGCTCATCAACCGCACCGGCCAGGCGCGGCTCAAGGCGGGCAAGATGGTTTGCCTTGGCTTTGACAAGGGGACACTCGCCAATCTGGACGGAAGCCTGATTTCCAGCGAAAAGTCGGATCCCGACTACGAGCCTTCCTGGAAGGACCTCATCGCGGAGTGGGCTCCGGAGTATTTCATCCGCATAGGCGAGCAGGCCTTTGAGGCTGCCAGGGTTGAGGAGAGGGCCATCGAGTTCGACTCTCCCCTCTTTGATCTCTTCGAGGAGGACGACGACAACCCTTTGTCATAGAGCGGGGCTTCGACCTCAACGATCAGATCGAGAAGATGTTGTCGGGCCGGGGCTGCACGGAAGAGAGAAAAGCCGAGTGCAGGGCCCGGTCCGGATCTCACCTTGAGGCGTTGTGCCGCAGCTGCAATGACAAGGATTTCTCCGTGTCCCCTTACGTGTCCTCCCTGTATGTGTCCTGCCTCCTCCTTGAAGCCGGGTTCCCCGTTTCCCAGGAAACCTTCGACATTGACTACTGGACGGATCTTGGCATCTTCCGCATCGCTCTCAAAGCCAAGATGAGGATCTTTTAGGAGCGGCCATGAGCTGGGGAACGGTTGTCAGCAACGTCGAAATCAGGATCATCGGGAACTCCGCGGGTGCTGTGGGGGCCACCAATCAGGCCACCGGAGCACTGGGCCAGTTCAGGTCCGCAGCGCTCCGTGTAAGAGATGCGCTCGGCCTGGTGACCGCCGCCTATGCGGGATGGCGGGCGTTGACCATGGTGAAGGACCAGGCCAAGGCTCTTGTAGACACAGGCGCCGCGTTCCAGCAGCTCAACTACTCCGTGAGGGAGTTCGTGGCCGACGGGGCCGAGGCCTCGGAACTCATGGGAAGGCTGGAGAAGCTCGGGCTCAAGGCCTTTGGCATCGAGAATACGACCCGGGCCTTCATCTCTCTTTCCCACATCGGTCTTTCCCCGACCATGGAGCAGCTCGAAGGCATCATGGGCTACCTGATTAAAATCGGGAAGACCAGCCCTGACGCCCTCACCGACACGATGGAGATCCTTACCACCCTTGGCCAGACAGGGAACGTGGGCGTTGAGGATTCCTTCAAGGAACTCACCGCACGGCTCCCCTTCGCCATGAGCGCCCTCAAGGAATATCTTGGCAAAAGCTTCCTTGAACTCATGACGATGTTCAGACAGAGGCAAATCGACTTCGGGACCATCATCCAGGCCATCTTCGAGTACGCGGAGAAATACTTTAGGAACGGCATAGAGGACGGCGAGCAGCTCTGGAACGTGCTCATCATGCAGTGGAGCGCGAGGATCGAGTTGTTCCGAAAGCAGGTCATGGACTCCGGGGCCATGCAGGACCTCACCACCTGGATGCAGAGGGTCATCAAGGAGTTCGACGAATCCATAGAGAGCGGGGAGTTTGCCGCCTGGGCCAACGAGGTTGGGGAGGAGATCCGCAAGATCATCTCCATCATAGCCGGTGGAGATGTGAACCTGCAAGATTTCAAGGACTGGATTCTTGCCACGGCCAAGGCTCTGCGTGAGATCACCCCGTCCGTTGTGGCCTTCGGGGAGTCCCTTGCCTCGGTCATGGGCACCTTCGGCAGAATGATTCAGGCCTTGGAGGGCGGTGGTCTCACGAGCATTGCAACCCACGGGATCATCGGGAAATTCCTCTTCGGCACCTACGGCATGGTGATCATGGCCTCCATTGCCGCCGTCGAGAAGATCATGAACAAGATGAGCGCCTGGGATCCCATGTGGGGCGCTCAGCTCGCCCAGTCCATGAGCCCTGCTGAAATAGCCTCGGAGAGCGAGGCCATTCAGCGCGGCAGTCCCGGAGGATCCAGGCGCGGCCTTGGCGGCGTCGAGCAGATCGAGCAGGCCAGACTTCGCCAGAACGCCTACAAAGAGTCGTTCAAGAACATGGTTGGCGAGCGCCTGGCTAATGCCGCACAGATGCTCCAGGATTCCCAGAACGTCCTCACCGCCGAGAGGAATGCCGGGAAGAAAATGGCCGAGATGAACAAGGAGGCTCCTGGCTCGAATCCGTATTACCAGCAGTATATGCAGTTGGACAACCGGACCAGGGCTCAGGAGGACCGGCTTGCCAGGGACATGAGGACTGCTGGGAAAAGCGGCTGGGAGCGAAGGAAGGCAGAGATTGAATCGGAGCTTGCGAGCCAGCTTGCCTTCTACGACGAGAAGATCAAGGCCGCCCAGAAGATCAAGGAAATGGCCATCAAGGCCGGAACGAGCACCGCTGAGGCCGAAGAGATGATTGCGAAGGCCGAAAAGCAGCGTGCTGATTACAAGGCTGGCGTTGAGGAGATGATGTCCAAGGAGGCCGCCAGGTGGGCCGAGAAAGATTCAGCCAAAACCGACCAGCTTGAACTTCAGGTCGTGAAGTTCATGAACGACATTGAGCAGGCCTACAACAAGATCAAGGGGATAAAGGAGCAGCATCGGATAGAGGGCCTTGAGGCCGAGGGCTCTATTGTCGAGGCCGAGGTGGAGAAGATCAAGCTCGATGCCCAGAGAGCCAAAGATGAACTCAAGAAGATGTATGACACGCTCATGGAGGAGAAGCAGCGGATCGAAAACGCCTACAAGGCAGCCGGACAGACCACTGTCCTTGATTCTCCTCTGAAGGACGGGTCTAGCCGCCTCGAGGCCATCAAGCGAATGTTGGAGGAGATAGGCAGAAGCCTCGACGAGAACATGCTGAAGAAGCTTCGTGACGCAGAGGTCATGTGGATTCAGCAGCAGGAGACCACGGCCAACATGGCTCTTGAAGTGGCCCGGCTCACGCACAACAAGGAGCAGGAGCACGAGGTCACCGTCTGGCTTCTCCAGCTGGAGAGGGAGAGGCTCATGGCCGCGGCCGGGAACAACGAGGCGCAGCAGAAGGTGGCCGACACCCTCATGAAGCAGAAGCAGATCATGGAGGAGATGAAGGCCCACGGCTCCATCATGGACGGGTTCAAGTACGGGTGGAGCGAGTATTTCTCCAAGATGCAGACGGATTTTGAGCTCGGAAAGGGAATTTTCAACTCCTTCATCGGCACGGTGGATTCCGCAGCCGACGCCCTGGCCGAGTTCTTCGCGACGGGCAAGATGGACATGCAAAACTTTGCCGAGTCCATGATCCGGGACATCATGCGGATCATCAACAAGTGGATCTTGATGCAGCTCCTCTTCGGAGGCGACGGCAAGGGTGGTCTTTTGGGCGGGCTCTTTGGCGGGCTCTTTGGAGGGTTTTCCGGGTTCGGGTGCTCCGGTGGCACCTGCAAGCCTCCTGGTTTTGCGAGGGGAGGGATCGTCTACGGACCCACCCTCTTCCCCTTTGCGAGTGGCATCGGGCTCATTGGCGAGGCGGGTGCCGAGGCGATTCTCCCGCTCAAGCGCACGGCAGGCGGGAACCTTGGTGTTACCGCAGACGGCATGGGCCTCACGGTGAACGTCTACGAAGCCCCTGGAACCAAGGCCCGGGTTGAGCGGGAGCAGGACGGGAGCCTGAATGTGATCATCGAGCAGGTGGAGCAGGCCCTGGTCTCCCGGATGCACCGGGGTAGCGGCATGAGCGGGTACCTCAACCAGAAGTACAGGCGGAGGATGTAATGCAGGCTTGGCCGTCGAGTGTTCCGGCTCCGACCTTCGAGAGCACAAACGCTGCTGTGAACGGCATAGCGAATGACCAGGATGCGCTCCGGTCTGTGCGCACCAGGACCTATCCGGAGAAAGAGCTTTCCGTGACGCTAGTCCTCACGCACACCGAGTTCCTTGCTTTCAAGGCCTGGTTCGACGACACGCTGAACGCTGGCTGCGAGATGTTCTCTGCCTCCTGGCTCGTGAACGCCGGGTTTTCCCATCACCTGGCGAGGGTTTCCGGCAACGGGTATCAGGCGAGCAGGCAGGGGGTCCGTTGGAGTGTTGGGCTGACCCTGGAGATAATTGCGGACATCCCGGCCAACGGCATGTGGACGACGGACGACACGGAGCCCATCGTGCGCCTTGGGATCACGATGCCCATCCTCGAATACACGACAACGGTGGTGCCACCTCCATGAGAGACAGAAACGAGCTTGTAAAGAGAATCTACGAGATCAGCGCGGAACTTGGGATCGAGCCCGTGCTCCCCATGGAGATTTCCCTTCGCGTGAGGGACGCTTCGGGCCTTGAGATTCTGAACAGGTCTGAGCCCGCTCATTCCTGGACCCGGAACGCATGGAACTACCTCTTCGCCTTCTTTGGGGATGCCGGGGCTGTGGGCTCGTCCTTTGGCGCCGGGTTTATGACGGGAAAAAGAATCGACGGGACTATCGACTACAGTACGGGTTACTGCTGCTGTCAAGGTTATGTCGCCGAAGTGGATGCCTCAACCTTCGTGAACGAGCAGGAGAACGGCAACTACGGGATCGTTGCGGGCACGTCCAGCACCGCCTTCGACCCGGATCAGTATGCGCTGGGTGCCATCATCCCCCACGGCAGCGGAGAGGGGCAGCTTTACTACATGGCCATGCTTCAGTCCGTGAGGTCCTACAACGAGACCTCCAAGGTGTGGCAGGCCAGGTTTTCCCGGACCATCCACAACTACCACACGGCGGACATGACTGTTCGGGAGATCGGTCTTTACTGCAGTTGCGAGCTATTCGGTTCAGTGCATTTTTACCTAATGGCCCGCGACGTTTTGGAAACCCCTGCGGTTATTCCCTACGGCGGGGATCTGGTTGTCAATTACGACGTGAAGGTCCCCTTTGGAGCGATAGATGGATGATGCACGGAGGCAAGCGCTCCTGCGCGAGCTTGTTGAAACCCAGCAGGCCCTGTCCATGCCGATCATGCCAGACCTTGAGATCGGCCTCATCTTAAGGGGTCCTGACGGGGGCCTCGTGATGGAGCGGGTAGAGCCTGGGCACTCCTGGACCAGGAACGCCTGGAACGCAAGGCTTGCGCTGCACGGCCAGGCCGGGAGTTGGCATGACGGGGTGTGGGGTGCTGGAAGACTCAATGCCAGGGACTGGTCCTGGGAGGCGACTATCGGGTACACGGCCTGGTCCTACTACCGCCACGGGGAGCATTCCTGGGGAGCTGGGTGCACAGGCCAGGGATTCAACAACAATGAAGCTAGTCATTCCTATGGAATTCAAGTTGGCTCAGGAAACACCGCCTTCAGCCCAAACGACCACAAGTTGGCCTCCCTTATCGCTCACGGGACCGGTTCCGGCCAGATGAGCTACGCGGCCATGGCTCAGTCTGCCAGGGTCTACAACGCAACGACCAAGCGCTGGACAGCCACGCACGAGAGGGACTTCACCAACAACAGCGGGGCTGAGATCCTTGTGCGTGAAGTGGGTCTCGTGTGGGGCGGGTGGCTCTTCAACCAGTACCTGTACTATCGTTGCTATCTCTTCGCAAGGGATGTTCTGAGCGGTTTGGTCCACGTGTCAAATGGGTACACGCTCACGGTCCAGTACCGAATCATTGTGGATTATACGGAGATAGACTCATGAAGGCTTGGCCTCCCGGATTGAACGGCCCCGAGAACGACGCGCAGGTGAAGCCCGGCACGAACCTCTTCCGCAGGAAACTCGAGAGCGGAAGGACCGAGGTGCGCCGGTTCGGCTCCGGTGCCCCCGATGTGGTGACCCTCAGCTTCTATTTTTCTGAGACGGACATCGAGACCTTCACCGTCTGGTACGACTGGGACTTGAACCTCGGCAGCAACTGGTTCACCGCCGACTGGCTTTCCATCATCGGGTACACAAGCCATGCCGCGAGGTTCCTGGGGCATCCGAAGTACACAGGGAAGCGTGGAGAGGAATGGCGCGTGAGTGCCACGGTGATTGTGCAGAAGACGGCCTGGGTGTTCTCAGACGACACCACCTGGCCGAGCATGAGGATTTAAGCTCATGGATATGACCGCTCTGGTGAAGGAGGCCTACGAAAGGGCTCCGGCCGACGTGATCTACTACGACACGCTGGAGTTGTCGGACAACGTGGTGGGCCACGACCCCATTCTCATTGTGCGCTCCATGCGCCGCATCACGACGAACCAGGGGACCTTCGAGCCCGTGATGTTCGACTTTGCACTTCCCGGGACCGAGGGGGGCGTGAGCGCTGAGATGACGGCAACCATCGAGGGGGTCACCTCCGAGGCAAGGCAGTACATCCGAGCCGCAGCCATGTCGACGACCCCCGTCTCCGTGCGCTACCGCCAGTATATCTCGACGGACCCCAACAACGACCCTGCCGATTGGGACCCCGACGTGGACGTCACGACCCCGCTGCAGGTGAAGGATGTCAAGGAGACCATGAACGGGATTGAAGCCAGGGCCTCGTTTCCAGACCTCGTGAATAAGCCCTTCGGGCGCCTCCTCATGTCCGCCATCCTGTTTCCGGGAATGCGCGCATGAGCTGGATAAAGGAATACGTGGGCAAGCCATGGAGCGAGAAAGAGGACTGCTATTACTGGTTTGGCAAGATCCAGGCCGAGCAGTTCGGGCGCAGCGTGCCGCTGGTTGGCGGGTTCAAGCGGACCCTCATGGCCGCGAGACTCATGCGCGGGGCTCCCGTTCTCCTTGGGTGCAGGGAGACCAAGCACCCTATGGACGGGGACGCGGTGTTCCTCTCGCAGCGCGAAAACGCGCACCACATAGGGATTTACGTCGAGGTGGACGGTTTTCCGTGGGTCCTCCATGCCCTTGAGGGCTCCGGTGTTCTTTTCAGCAGTGCCATTTCACTGCTTCAGAATGGATGGAAAATTGAAGCCTACTGGACAGACCGAGCTGGTGAGGACTGAGTTCAACCCGTTTGTGATGCGGGACGGCCCCCGGGTGAGTGTGGACGAGGCTATCTCCATCAATGGGATCATGGCTCGAAACAACCTCGTCTTCTGCCGTCCGTTCATCGTCCTCGTGGACGGGGAGGGCTGGGAGCAAGCCAGGTGGGACGAATCCGTCTCCCCCGGCAGCGAGGTGGCCTTCATCGAGCTTCCTCAGGGCGGGGGTGGAAGCAACCCTTTGAGGATCCTTGCACTCCTTGCCATCATGGCCCTTTCCTTCTGGCTTGGGGGCATCGTTGGCGCAGCCTTCGGGAAAATCGCCGGAGCCCTGGTGACGGGTATCGTGGGTTACGGCGGCTCCATGCTGGTCAACTACTTCCTTGGGGCCACGGTGGTTCCGGAGACCGACGACGAGGGCAAGAGCGACTTTACGGCCTACTCGCTTTCGACCGGGAACAACCTGAGCATAGGGGTCCCGGTTCCCGAGCACTTCGGACGGCTCAAGTTCTTCCCATCCCTTGCCCAAAGCCTGTACACGATCTACACGGACACGGGCTACATGGGTGAGGACAACCGATGGGTTCACCAGTACGAGCAACACCTCTACATGTACGGGGTGATCGGGGTCGGAGAGTATACGGTTCACGGCGTATACATTGATAAGACCCCCATCGACCACTACCAGGACGTGGATTACAACATCCTGCCCCCGGGCACCGCGCCTTCCCTGTGCAGGAGAGTCGCCTACGTGTCCAACGAGGTGACGGGCCAGGAGCTGACCGAGAATTACGTCTACTATGTGGTGAACCCCATCGGGAGCACCATCACGCAGATCCAGGTGGACGTCATGTTCCCTGGAGGCCTGTGCGGGTGGTGGAAGGAAAAGGGGGACGTCTTCCAGCACTCGGTTTCTCTCGAGGTGGACTACCGGCTCGTGGACGACGACGGAAACCCCGTGGACGAGTACCAGACCGGATTTCGCCACACCTTCAGCGCGGCCACGACGACGCAGCTCGCCTTCACCTGCTACATCTTCGTTCCCGCCAGTACCTACCGCTACCAGGTGCGGGTGAGAAGAATGCCGCCCAAGCTCAACAACCCCGAGGACCGAAGTGTGGTCGAGGCCATCAACTTCACGGCCTTGAAGAGCTTCGGGCAGTTCCACGAGGCCCAAGACGACGTCACGATGATCGAGATCAAGATGAAGGCGAGCGAGCAGCTCTCTGGCAACGCCGCCAACCGGATCATCGTTGACGCAACGCGCAGGCTCTACCCTGTCGAGTCCACTGGGTTCGGCGCAAGTCTTGCGAACACGAGGTCCCCCGCCGACGCCCTGGCCTACGTGGTGAGTTCCTCAAACGGTGGTGGCCAGCCGGACAGTGCCATAGACTTTGCGACCCTTTACGCCTACCGCACCCTTTGGGCCACGGAGGGCTACGAGTTCAACTACCGCTTCGTGAGCCGCATCTCGGTCATGGAGGCCTGCTCCAAGATTGCCCGGTGCGCCAGGTCGATCCCCTTCCAGCCCGGGGGCAAGTTCACCGTGGTCATGGACCGGCTCCAGGAGACCCCGACCCAGGTTTACAACGAGAGCGACTTCACCGAGGGAAGCATCTCGATCACGCACAAGCTCCGAACCGACGACGACCCGACCTGTGTGGAGGTTCAATACTGGGATCCCAAAAGCATGGAGACTAAGAGCCTCCCGCTCATCTACGACTCGGACGGAAGCGAGCTCAATCCATTCACCATCAACCTGGAAGGGTGCACGGACCGCACGCAGGCCTGGAAGCTCGGCTGGTACATGTACCTGGATGACAAACTGAACCGCACGGTCTTTGAAGGGATCACGGGCCTCAAGGGGCACATCCCATCTCCTGGGAACAAGATCCTCGTGGCCTTCCGCCAGCTCGACTGGGGTCAGTCCGGCGTGGTCATGGACATAGACGGGAACAAGCTCTGGCTGTCTGAGCCCGTGGATTTCGGGACCGATCTTACCACGGGGAAGATCCTCCTCAGCAGTGCAACGGGTGGGGTGCTCGGCCCCTACGACGTGGAGGCGGACATTGCCGAGCACTGTGTGCTTGGCAACTGGACGGGTCTTGACATCAAAACGGTTCACGACGACGGGGAGCAGGCGACCCGCTTCATCTTCGCTCAAAGTGTCTCTGAGTTCCTTCCTCTTCGCCTCATCCGGCTGATCCCTGAAAACGAGGCCGAGGTTCGGATCGTCGGGAACATTATCCACGACGAGGTCTACGACGATCCGGGAGACCCCCCTGGTGTAGATCCCCCGGTCATCGTGAGCCTGCTCACGGACCTGGACCTCGTGTACACCGGCGTCTCCGGCGAGAACTACGAATTTCGGCTCACCTGGGCCGGTAGTGCGGCCACGGTGAAAATCGAGCTGGACACGGGATCCGGATACACAACCCTGGAAGACGGGTACGCCTCGCATTCCTATGCGTTCTCGACAGCCTCTGAGACCGGCACGGTGAGGGTAACCCCTTACTACGAGGGGGCTCTTGTGCCCGAGGAGGCCATGACGTCGGCCTACACGATCCCGCCTGCGCCCACTGGGATCGAGTACACGGTGACGGTGGACGAGTGGACGAGTGAGACCACGTATCACTTCACCTGGCCTGGGACCACCGGCTACGAGTACAGCGTGACCTTCGAGTGGGACCCAGGCGGGCTCCTGGACCCCGTGACCTACAAGATGGAGGGGGTCTGGAACGCCCTGAACTCCGAGTGGACCTGCGACCTGCTCCTCTCGAATCTTGGCCGTAGTGTTGATAGTTTCACGGCTACCTTTGTGGCCCGCAAACAGAACGCTCTCAGTATGCCCACGGAGATCACGGTGAACGTCCTTGGCGGAGCGATGCCCACTGGCTTCGCCCTGCAACAGCGGCTTTCGACCGCCGTGATCGTGACCTGGGACGACATGGAGGCCCTCCAGTTCGTGATCTATTACAGCACGACTTCAGGTTTTGCCCCCAACACGGAGGGGATCCTCGGATACCAGGGAACCATGAATTCGGCCACCATAGGCGGGCTCAACCTCACGGGGTCCTATGAGTATTACATGCGGGTGGCCGCCATAACGACAAGGGATCAGCCGAGGAGTGTCCTCAATTTCAGCGAAGAACTGGCCATTCTTCCAGAGGGCAACTACGAAGACGTGACTGACAGCGACCTTGAGACTGTGACCACCAACGGATTTGATCCTGTCCAAATTCAAATCTAGGAGAGAATCATGGCCCTTCACAAGAATTTGACCGGCGACAACCTCCACAAGGCCTATGCGTATGCTTATGCGGACGCTACAGCCAGGAACGCCGCCTCCGGGTTCGTTGCCGCAGACATAGGCAACCTGGCCTACCAGGAGGACACGGACACCCTGTGGATCTTGACCGCCACGACCCCCACCTGGCAGCAGGTGGACTACCGGGCCCTGGCCGACATGTACCAGGCCAACGCCATCCTTGCTGCGGACACGGCCCAGACCCCGGCGTCGCTTCAAATCGCGGAGCAGCGCGTGGTTGGGAGGATCACCGGCGGGACCATAACCGGCCTGACGGCGGCGCAGATCCTGACCCTCATAGGTGTTGAGTCCGGCGCCGATGTGACCGATGCGACGAATGTCAACGCAGCCGGTGCTGTCATGGAATCGGACTACCAGGCCAACGCCATCCTCGCCGCCAACGACGCCCAGACGCCCCTGTCCCTGCAGATTGCCGAGGACCGGGTGGTGGGTAGGATCACCGGGGGGACCATCACGGGGCTCACGGCCACCCAGATCAGGACCCTGATCAACGTGGAGAACGGGGCCACGGCGGACATGAGCGCAAGCGAAATCCTCACAGCCCTGCTCACAGTGGACGGCGCGGGATGTCTGCTTGATGCGGATCTCTTGGATGGGAATGAAGCGTCTGCATTCGCGCTTTCTGGCCATAATCATTCCACGACGTATGTTGCACTTGCCGGAGGGACTATGACCGGCAACCTCACAATCAGTGCTGCTGGCCCGACGATAAAATGGAACGAAACCGATCAGGCTGACGACTCCAAGCTATGGGCCGCGTTTCCGTATAATGCGAACTGGTATATCCAGTCCCAAACCGATGCCGGCGCGGCGGTCTCCAACATTCTGAAGCTGGGTCGTGCTGGTGATATAACTATCGGAGGCGCAAGTGCTTGCCTTATCCTTCCGAATGCATCCGAGCCGACTATCAGCACAAATCAAGCTGGAATTTATGTGACAGACCAGACGGCGGGGAATGCCTGCATTCACGCAAAATCCGAAGCTGGTCAGATAGTAAAACTTTTTCAGGGCGCAGCAGTAGCCAATGCAACCGATGCAACATCAACGATGGCCCGCCTCAACGACCTGCTTGCCAGGATGCGGGCCAACGGGCTAATAGCCACCTAGGTGCTAGTAAACTCTAGGACTCACACCTGAGACGTTGATGTTTAATCCAACGAAGGAGTCTGCATGACACTCGACAACGAGAACCAGAAGAAGATCCTTGTGACTGCGTTGAATGCGACGAACTGGCCGGGGCAGGTCATCGAGGAGGTGGTTAAGGTGAAAGCGGCGGTGTTCCACGCGCGTATCTTGGAGCCCACCGATCAGGCGGCAGGCATGCCCCTGGACAAGAAGTGACAGGAACAGGCGGGGCGTTGCGGAACCACCCGGAAGTCCATTCCACAGTGCACGGTTCGAACCCGTGGCCCCGCTCCAATATTTGTCTTCACTTGATAGGTGTAAGGGGATATGAGTTAACGGTGACGGATTGAGTGACGGATAGGAAGTGGCACGAGGGGTCTTGAACGTAAAAGTCGAGGGCTCCGAATCCCGTGTGTGTCCGGTGGGTTCGGGGCCCTCGCCGGTTAACGGTGGGGAGAGATAAGGGGGGTTATGTAACCTTGCATCGCCTGTTCATGGCCCCGTTGGGATAGCAAAGCTCCTCGGGCTCGAGCCAGGTGTTCCCCACGAAGTGGGATCTCGGGTGCGGGTCTTCGGCCTTCATAACGCCTCCGTGTGTGTTCTCCATGGGAAGGATTTCAGCTGAAATTCCCACTTTCTCCTGCCGACCCATAGGATGGGGTGGGTCATGCATCAGCCTCTGTCTTTTGCCTGTTTTCCGTTCCCTGTTGGAGGAAACGCAGGTCTGGCCACGTGTGCTGCCATCCTCCAGTATGATGTCGACCACTTTGATCAAGGTATGCAATCTCCACCACATAGCTACAGAATCTTCTGCTTTGGAGGTTAGTTTCTCAGCATCGTTGTTGATCTTTTCCACCGGGTCGCAGCAACGGCATTGCGGGTCTCCGTCGTAAAACCTGTGCCCGCATTTCTTCCAGTACAAGTCCTTCGGCAGATCAGGCAATGGCATCCAGTGTTTCGCTTGTTTTTGATCCCCTGTGGATGATTCCGGCCACCTGTACATTCCCTCAAGGGCCCAGGCCAGGTCTTGAAGGTCGCGGAGAATCTGAGCCGGGGTGCACCGGCAGGGGCCGTTGGTGGCCTCGTCCACGAGACTTGGGTGTAATTCGCGTGCAATAACTACGAGCTGTCTCAAGCTCGTTGCGATGTCCGTCAGTGCTTCCACAATGCTTGGCAATGTTTGTCCTTTCAATGGTCCCTCGCTAGGCTCTCGAATCGCGTGTATGCGTTGATGTACGCGAGCTTCACTTCCCCTATGGGCCCGTTTCTCTGCTTGCCTATGCTCACTTCCGCGATGCCCTTGTCCGGAGTGTCGGGGTTGTAGACCTCGTCCCGGTAAATGAAGGCGATGAGGTCCGCGTCCTGCTCGATGGCCCCGGATTCTCTCAGGTCTGAGAGGACTGGCCTTCGGTTGTGCCTCTCCTCCACCTTGCGGTTGAGCTGCGAGAGGGCGATGACCGGGATGTTCAGCTCCTTGGCCAGGGCTTTAAGAGACCTTGAGATGTCAGAGATTTCCTGCTCCCTCCTCTCGGACCTCTTCCCCTGCATGAGCTGGAGGTAGTCGATGATGATCATGCCCACCGAGTATTCGGCACTCATCCTCCTTGCCTTGGCACGCACCTCCAGGGGGGAGATTCCAGCCGAATCGTCTATCAAGATGGGCAGGTAGGCTAGATTGCCCGCAGCGTCCAGCAAAGATGCCTTTTCCTGCGAAAAAACCGCCCCTGTGCGCAGCTTGTGTGAGTCCACCCGGGCCTCCGAGCAGAGCATGCGCATGACCAGCTGCTCCTTGCTCATCTCAAGGGAGAAGACACCCACGGGGATCCCCTGCTTGGCCGCGTTGGATGCCATGTTCAGGGCCAGGGCCGTCTTGCCCATGGAGGGTCTCGCCGCCACGATCACCAGGTCCGAGGGCTGGAACCCTGCGGTGAGCCGGTCCAGGTCCATGAACCCGCTCGGGACCCCCGTCACCACCTGGCCGTCCCCGAGCCTCTCGATGGTCTCCACCGCATCCTTGGCCATCTCGTTCATGGTGTGGTAGTGGGAGCGCATCCTCCCTTGAGTGACCGAGAAGATGTTCTGCTCCGTGAATTCGAGAATCTCCTCAAGGGTCTTGCCCCCCTCGTAGCAGTAGGTGGTGATCTCTCCCGAAACCTGGAGAAGCCTGCGAAGGAGCGCCTTTTCCTTCACGATCCTCGAGTAGACCTCGATGTTGGCCGCAGACGGGACCACCTCCAGGAGCTGCGCGAGGTATACGGCCCCGCCGGCCGCCTCCATCTGCCCCTTGAGCATGAGCCTCGTCGAGACCGTAACCAGGTCCACGGGCTCGTTGGCCTCGAAGAGATGCACGATGGCGTTCCAGATGAGCCGGTGGGAATCCCTGTAGAACTCGTCCCCCTTGAGGATCTCCATGGCCGCGGCGAGTCCAGTGTTGTCGATGAGGATCCCACCCAGAACACTCTGTTCAGCCTCGATCTGCTGAGGAGGCACCTTGATTCTGTCTTCCATGTTTTGCTCCCAAAAGAGACCACCCGGGAACCCTTGGGCTCGACCGGGTGGCGTCACGTTCCCCGAGCTGTGTGCGATCTAAAGGGCCGATTTATGTTCTAGGCTATCACCTCCCCTCTTTGGGTGCGGGGATGAAGCACTCACACTCGCAGATCCGATCCCCGTCTTCATGAATACAATCTTCCTGCCAGTCGAAGTGATGCTCCCGGATGTGACCGCAGACGCACATTTCGTCCAGGTCCAGGAAGTACCCATCGTATTCCATCTCTTGCTCGAAGAGTTCCTGGAGCGAGTCGAAGTCGAGCCTGTCCGCGAAATCCACGGCCAGGGATTTGAGCGTTGTGGTTCTCCTGTTCTCGCAGACGTCCTTCAGGAACTTGTCGAACCATTCCCTCGGATTGTTCCACTTGTACCGTGGCATCACGCCTCCTCGATCTTGTCGCCGAAGTACCGCTCGAGTGTTTTGTAGAACTCTTTGGCTTCGAGCCATTCAAAGGCTTCCTGGTTGGTGAGCGGGATGATCCCACTCCCCCCAGAGGTCGCGTCTCCGACTGTGTGGGAATATTTGGTCATGGGTCCGCCTTCTCCGGCCAGGAACCAGTTCCCCTTTTTGGTGCGGTAGAGGTCCTCTTCGTAGTGCCGGAAGTCGCCGCATCCGAGGTTGTTGCTGTATCCCACGATGTGTTCAGCTGTCTCCGTGTCGTACTTCCTTCCCTGGATAATCGCCTTCATTTCGCCTCCTCTGCCGGATCAGGTGCTGCATCCTGTCCGGGTAGATGATCCTCTCCTTGCCGTCTTCTTCCACGATGCAGCAGAACTCCTTCACGAGAGCTCCTGCAGCATCTTTACAGTCTTGCGCCTGTGATAGTTCAGCCAGGGCGGTACCTCCTTTCTGTGCGATGCCAGGATGAACGGTACCAGCCCGTCCAGGAACTTGCCATGCTCGTCTTCAAAGAAATTGGCCCGTTCGATGACCCCGGGCAGCGAAAAGTCGATGATTCCCTCCGGGCACTCGATCCATGTGTGGTACTCGAATGGCGGCTCGTAGGCGAACCCGTACTGGGTGACTCCACCCCGTTTGTCGATCCATGTGATGGACATGTCCCCCATGACTATGGAGAGGCGCATGGGCGGTGTGCAGCACGAGAGAAACCGGGCCGCGATGAGCGACTTGGCCATGCATTCCCCGTAGCGCATTCGACCCTTGAATTCCGAAAAGATTTCATTGGCGTCATGGAAAGAGAGGAGGTTTCCTACCACGGGGTAGAGGTCCGGGTTCTCGATGACCACCTCTGGTCTGAGGTCCATGGCCGTTTTCCAGTTGCTCATGTCTGTCATGGTCCCTCCTAGGTGAATCTTGGCGTCTTGTTGGTGAACCCGTGGAACCCCAGGTCTGCGGCCTCAGACAGGCATTCCCATTCGTGTTCGCAGTCCCTGTACTGGGGGCACCTTGTTCCCTCTGCCGCCTCCCACACGGTGCACCCGTTTCGTTCAAAGCTCCTGCGGATCGACCTCTGGACCTGTATGACCCTTAGGGTCATGCGCTCCTTCCTCCTGCACTCCTTGCACTGGTCCGAGAGGAGTCCCGATTTGATCTGCATGTAGGTGACGACCCCTACGTCCCTTTCCCTGCCGCATGTCGGGCATGGGAACTTCACTCTGTGTCCCTCTTTCACTCCACCTCCTGAGAGCATGTGATGATTCGCTGTTCCTTGAACATTTTCAAGAATTCCCTGTCTGCCTCTTCCGGTGTTGAGTTGGCGCATTCGATGAGGTGATTGAGGCCTCCAGCTTTTAACATCTGTTCAATTTTTTTCTTGAACATCTGGAAGGCTTTGTCTTCGGATTCAGCCATGGTGTAGTGAATGACTGGATCCAGCCTCAACCTATAGAGTTTTTGCATTTCTCCATCTCCGGCAACGTACCGCTTGGATGTTGCCACGGCGACCCTACCGTGGCGAAAACTCTCAGGCCTCCACGTAGGCTACCCGGACCCATTTGATTTGTTACGAAAGACTTAGGGTTCTTCTTGCGTATTCTGCGATGAGGAGGGCGTCCGACCTGCCGTCCAGCACGATTGGCGACGCTCCCCGCTTCGTCCTTGGTTCGCGGGTAAGCTCCGCGTCGGGGAATAGGCGGCTTGCGATGAGGTAGGACTGTTGTTTGGTCGTGGATTCCTTGGAGTTTTTGATGCAGAAGGTTTTCTGCCACGCCTTGGGGGAAACCTCGTGGCAAGGGATGCCCAAAATGTGTGCGATGGTCCGGATGAGGTAGAGGTACCCCCCGAGCTTGAAGTTGGCGTTCCCTCCCTTGGGCATGGGGCGCAGCAGCTCGGTGACGATGACCGAGGGCCTGTGCTCCGCGATGAGGGAGTAGAGCTGCGGGATGTCCACTTCAACTCGAGTAGGGGTTACGGGGATGACGGGCATGTCGTAGAGAACGGGGTTGTCCTGGAGGAAACAGAGGGCACCTTTGTCCATGGGGTCAATGGCGCATATCACCTTTCCGCTCCTTTTTGTAGGTTATCTGCCTTCTTGGCGCTTCGATCTTCGGTGCCTCCGAGGGTTTGTCAAGGAGTTGCATCTCCGAGAACGTGATGGTCCCATCGAAGGCCACGACGGCCCTTGGGGGTTCGATCAGGTAGGTGTGGGAGTTTTTGATCTCGTGGAGCCCCGGGAACCACCGGACGCCGTTTAAGGCTATGGCGTTGGGGTAGTTCTGCATGAACTCCTTGCGCCGCCACACGGTCTCTTCTATGGTCCACTGGCAGATGTTCGGCCAGTTGCCACCGAAGAACTCCAACATGGGAGTCATCTTGATGTCCTGGAAGAGAATGCTTCGATTCGGCCCGACACGTCGTATGGCCTCCAGCAAGAGGTTCCAGGCCCTGATCGAGTGCGCCTCCATGGAACCCCGGACGATGGAAATTAGCTCTGCTGGTCTTGGCATAAAAAGACCAGTATTGTTGAAGTGTTCTATAGCACGAAAGCATTCCTCGGGCGAAAGGTTTTTTATCAGACTCCTTTGGTACGAGTTCAGCGTGGCCGAGAGGTCAGAACAATAAACCTTGTTCAGTTCCAGGAGTACGGTAATTTCCTTGTCCAGTTGGTCCAGGTTTTCCTTGGTCCATTCGCTCACGTTCTTTCCTCCTTTGCTCGAGTATCGCAAGGTTCCTGGCCGCTATGCGGTTCATGCCCACTGCCTGGGTTTGTCCGGTGAGCCTGGGTCCCCGTTGGATCTCCTGCTCCGAGGCCCTGCGCATGATTCCGAGCAGGTATTCCTCGGCCTTTCCTTCCAAGTCGTATCGTTTGTCGAGATAGATGGCGATGCCGTAGAGGACACGGTCCACCTCCATCTTGTCCCATCTCTGGAGGATGCGAAGGACAAGTGAGGGTGCCATTTTGCCGGTTTTCCTGATGAGTCTCAGCCTGTCCAGGGTCTCCCTGACCCTGTCGACCTTGTTGCCGTAGCGGACAAGGAGCGCGTCGATGTCCTCCTGGATGCTCCTTTCTTCTTCGACGGGCTCTGGCTGGATGACCAGGTCACTGTCTCTTGGCCTGAGCGCGAAGGAGTTCCCGGCGTCTTTCCAGAAGCGGGTGAGGAGCGGTGAGAGGGGAAGGGAGTCGTAGATTTTCTGGACCCACTTCCTGCGGTTGTCTGCTGTGGCAACCTTCTCGACGTTGAACTCGACGTCGATTTGTCCGGGTAGGTAGGCGAGCTGTGTGTGGAGGTCGTAGAAGAGGAGCTGCCTGGATTCCAGTGCCTTGAGGTCCTGGATGAACTGCTTCTCGGTCATGTTGAGTGCTTCGAGGAGCGGCTGTATGGGCATGACGAAAAGGCCCAGCGCATTGGACTCCGGGTGCGTGACCGTCCTCAGGTATATGTCTTGCTGCCGCTTTGAGAGAAGCGGGGCATGATCGAGCCAGAATCTCAGAGGAAAATTAGCGTGGCGGCGCATTTTTCGCTCCGAAAGGCGTTAAGTTGTGATAAAACAGGTTTGATTGCTAGACAAGTTGTCAGTTGGCGATTATTCTTTGGAAAGGTCGTGGCTATGTTAGCCTGGCTTAAGAATTTGTCAACGGACAATGTGTAGGGACAGATGACAGCGGCATACCCATGCAAGGAGGGCTCATGGTGTCCCAGGAAGTTGGCTCCAGAATCAAGGAGGTTAGGGAAAGTAATGGCCTGAGGAAATCCGAGTTCGCCAGGCTCCTGGGCGTTTCTGCGGCCTGGGTGTCCTATGCCGAATCCGGAAAGCGAGGGGTTTCCGAGACGATGCTCACGCACATTGCGGACAAGTTCGGGGTTCCTTTGCCCTGGCTTATGGGCAAGACAAAGTACCAGCTTCTTGACCCGAGACAGGAAATCATGTCCCGGGTCTGGTTGCTTGTGAGCAACTATGAGCTGGAGGTCGTCCGCAACACCCTGGACGAAATCATCAAGAACCGGAAGCGTCCGGTCACGCAGCGGCATTATGGACGTCATCGGACTGTGACCCAGGACTCTCGTAATTCGCAGCGGCTTGTGGTTTCGCATGCCCTTTCAACTCAACCGTCAGGCGTTCAGTGAGGTCCCGCCCCAGGAACTGAATGTCACGGATATTGGTTTTCCACCAGCCCCTAAGATCCTGGAGATGCCTCATGGCATCTTCCAGGAGCCTCTCGTAGATTTGCTCCCTGGTTTCCGTCTGCTGAATCCAATCGACCAGGAGGTGACAGAACTCCTTGTCCACCTGTGAGGCAGGCCTGTTTGCGAACAGCCCCTCGGGAGTCGAGTCCTTGATGAGATAGGCCACGTGGTCCTGGTCCAACTCCCAAAAACAGGTGAACTCGTACTCGAACTGGTCCCTCATGATGGGCTGGAGGCCGATCTTCACAGGGGTCTTCTTCCCTTTGTCGTCGGTCTGGATCTCGTAGGCCATCTTGGACCGCAGGGTGAGGATGATGTGCCCCGGGTAGTTGTAGATTTTCTCGACGAATTTGTGGTAGAGGGGGCTCGCCGTTCCCCAGCCTCCGTAGGGGTTCTTGGTCTTCTTGGAGGCGTCGTCGGCGATTTCGAGTATTCCCCCTGCCCCAGCGTAGACATGGGAACCCGAGTCGATGATGAGGACGTTGATCCCCGCCTTCTCTGCCGCTTCCATGGCCCCTATATACCGATCCGGCGAATAGGGTGCGTTCATTTCAAGCACCAGGAAGTCGAACTCCCTGGCCCAGAGCCGCCCCCTCTTCTCGGTGTCGATCATGCCGACCACGGGGTTATCCACCGTGTCCTTGAGGGCCTCGGCCACGGTGAGCGCTGCCCGGGTCTTCCCAGAGTTGGTGACCCCAGAGAACCCAAGCCGGTACCACATGCGAGTCACGATTGCCGGTTTGAATACGAAGCTCATTTCGTGCACACTCCTTCCGTGATGACGGGCATCGGGACAACGGACCAGAATCCTCTGGGCACCAGGGTTTTGGCCTCTTCGATGTCCGCTGCGATGATGTAGACCAGCGGATCCTTCTCTGTGGGGTCAGTGCCCACGGACATGCAGCCGAGATTGATCCCGATAAACTTCCTATCGCCTTTCATGCTCTTCTCCTTTTTGCCTTCACCGAAGGACAGACGGTGATCAGTCTCAACAGTCGTCCATTTGCCTGCAGACTATGCACTTGCCTCGATAGAGCGTCGAGGCGGGCACCGAGAACCCGCATTCCCGGCACTCCTTGAAATAATGCTGGCTGCACAGTCCCACAGGGGTGAGTTTTCCACGGTTTTTCGGACTTTCCGTGTGTGACGAGGGCAACTGGCCATGGAAGGCTTTGCCCTCCTTCAAATCCGTTTTGTTGATCCTCTGGCCGCAAACGTCGCAGGTCATTCTTCTCCTTCATCAAATGGGGTGGTGATGTCCTTTCCTGTCGGAAAGCCGCAAGCTTCCTGGGTTTGTTTGTCCGGGTTCTCGATGCGGAACTGGTTGCAGAAGGGCTTGACGTCGCAGAACTGCAGGCACCTCATGGGCGTGGAGGCTCTGAACTCGATATAGAGCCCCCGCTTGCGCTGCGTGACCTGCTGGATGTAGTCCACGGCCAGGGCCTCGTGGTCGAAGGTCCTGAGCGCCCTCTTCCTCCCGCTTTGCATGACTGCCCATTTGTTCCCGCGCCTCCACTGATCGTCGAGCGTGCAGAAGGGAAGCAGGTCGTCGGGCAATACTTCTGTGACCTGGAGTTCTTTCACCCGGTTCTCCAGGAAGTTTTGGCACTGCTCGGGCGTCCACATTTTCTGCTCAAAGATTTGGATCGGCGGCGGATAGTCACCCTGGACCGAGGCCAGGACCTTGGACCAGTCCCTGTATATGGCCACGATCTGGATGCGCGAGACTTTGAACCCGTTTGACCTCCAGAGGTGCGCGTTCACGTTCCCCTGCCGCTCCCAGTCCTTGTTCTCGAATTTTCCGGCCAGGACCTTGATGAACTTGTAATCCTGGATGGTTGGCTCGATGGGCTCGTAGGGAGGGTTCTTCAGGAGCTGGTCGTGCAGGTGCCTGGCCAGCTTCACGTCCCCATTGGCGGCGTTTTGCCCGATGAGCTGGTTCATGCGCTCGATCTGCTCCCAGTCGTAAGTTTGGGTTGTGTAGGCGTCGATCATTCCCGAGACGATCCAGCCGTTCACGTTCATGCTGAGCCTCTGCTCGTGGAGTGCCCCGAAGTCGTCGGACCTCTCCAGGATCTTGTGCCCGATTGTGCCGAGCAGGGCCCAGATCCGGTCACTTGCGTCTTCCACGATCTCCAGGGCGTGCCTGGATTTGAGGTGGAAGATCCTCGCGCTGTAGTTGAGCTGCGTTGCGGAGACATCTCCCACCTTGACGTAGGAGTCCCTCATGATGGCGCTCACCACCTGCGGTGGGAGCTGGTATTTATTCGTTAGCAATGACATCGTGTGGGTTCCCTTGTGAAAGTTCCTGAATGATGAGGCCCATGAGCTGTGTCTCTTTGCGAGCCTCGGCCTCTGTCATCTTCCCCTTGTAGACGAGCCTGGGATAGACGCGCTTGCGGATCCTAAGCTCTCTCATGGCGCACGAAATCAGGTCTCTCCTAAATATGGTCATGGGTCACCCCCCCCCAAATCAGGCGGCCTGCTGACTGTCCCTCTTCCTTATGACCAGCTTTCTGGCCGGCCTGTCGATGACGTTCTCGTCGATGACTTCTCGGATCTCTTGCATCTTATTCTTGACATGCTTGGAGAGCGTGTCGAGGTTTCGGAGCGTATCTGCACTGATTCCCGTGAGCACTTGCTTGGCTTCGGCGACCGCGCTCCGGAGTGTCTCGTGGTCCAGGATCGTGTCCCGGCCCTCGAAATTCTTGAAGAATTCGTGAAAATTGTTGACCAGGCTGTCCCGAAACGTCTTCCTCTCCAGCGTTCCGTCCGGTAGCTGCTGCGGCGTGAGCCTCTCGACCATGTGGTCGATGAGTTTCTGGAACTCCTGGGCCACCATCTGAACGCCCACTTGCCGTGCTTCCTCGAAGTCCTTCTGGATCTTCTTCTGCTCCTCCAGGTAGACCTGCTCGTTCAAGACCCGCAGCTCCCCAGGTGCTGCCAGTGTGAGGGTCCTCCATTCGAGTCCGAATTTCCTCCTCGGGTCCACGGGGTAGTCCAGCTCGTCGAAAAGCCCCCACGGTTCAAGGCGCCTCCTGGCGTCTTCTCTGGCTTCCGGGTACACGGGGATGAATTCCTCGACGAGCCTTTCGAGCTTGGCCCGAGCTTCCGTGAGCACGTCGTGGGCGTCGGAGAACCTGGATATGGGCAGGAGCCTCAGACCCTTGATGGGGTGCTGGATGCACATGGCGTCAACGGCCTTGGAGGTTTCATCGAGGTGGGAATTGATGGGCTTCAGGAACTTCTTGGCAATGGCCACCTTGGACCCGGACAGGTCGTCGGGGTTTCCTATGGCCGCGAGGATGTGCTTGGGGAGTTTCTTGAACCCCTCCAGCCTGTGGGTTTCCAGCTGGAGGATGAATGAGTTTTCTGCCGCGCTACTCATTGACCGCCTCCTCTTCTTTGAAGAATCCGTCCATGCCTTTTCTGACGATGGCATTGGACAATCTGCACCCGATGCGGTGCCATTCCTTGTCCAGGAGCTTCAGTGATTCCAGCTCGTTCTCGTTGACGAAGAGTTCAATCTCGTCTGCGAGGGTTCCGAAGTTGATCGTTTGCCCATCCACCACGACGTCGAGCATGACCCTTCCATCCTCTCTGCACCGGATGGAGGGATAGATGTCGAGCTTTTCGATGATCTCCCTCTTGTCGTGGTAGTCGAACTCCACCTGCACCGGACTGTCTGCGTAAAACTGAATCCTCATGGCATCTCCTTTCGCCACGGACAGACGATGATTGTTGCCCGAGCCACTTAGCTACGCTAAGGGACCCGGACAAAAAAAATCACTCGCTGGGTATGCCCTGGATCGTGGCGTTCACTGCCGTTGCGTCGCCAAGTCCTTCTCCATACCCCTCTGCATACAGGTCATCCTTGCACTTCGGGCACAACTGGACGACGATGCAGAATTTGTCCACGGATGTTTGGTGCGGAGAAAAGGTCAGAAAAGATCCACACCTTGAACATTCGAGGTCTACTGTCACCATGGTCATGGGCATTCCGCTCATACCGCCTCCCTCAGCTCCTTCTCGGTTTCAGGAAGGAGGTTCGTTTCACCGGACGGTGAAAGCATCTCCGCGAGTGAATGGATCGCCTCGGATTTCTTGAATCGTACGGCTTCCTGGTATCTCTCGAGGAATATCTCCTGGTGGCGCTCCTTATAGGGGCGCATGATCTCCCACGGGACGACGCCAGTGAGGTCCTGCCTGCACTTCTCCAGGATGAGCGTGATCAACTCCGGCTTCTTCATCTTGGGCAGGACCGCGTTGGGATCCACCACGCCCTCGAATTGGAGCTTATATATGGAGCACAGGTCGAGGATCTCCTGCTTGGTCTTCTTCTCCAAATACTCCCGGTGCAGAACCCACTCTTTTTCCAGCTCGATTCCCATGTACTCGGCCAGGTCAAAGCGTTGTTCGGCGATGAAGGCCTTGGTGAAGAGACTCATGCCCGCTACCTCACGAATGAGGCACTTGAGTGTGTCCCCCTCGAGCCCGTCCAGTGCAGTGAACAGCTGGTCAAACTTGAAATGCCACCACCGCTTCTGGTCCTCCGGGACCTCGACCTTGAAGATGATGTGGAACCTCTCGGCTATGGCCGCATGGATGTCCGGCGAGTTCATGATGAGGGCCAGGGCCTGGACGACAAGACCCGTGTTGACGTTGTGCTCGTTTTCCTTGTTCAGCATGAGGTTCAGCATCTGGACCGGAAATTGCTCCTTGAAGAAAAGCTCACGGAACGCTTCCCCGTGCCATTCGACCCTCGGGATCGGGGTTCTTGCCTCAAGGGCCTGCGCTTTTTCCTGCTCTGTGGCCTCGGGCTTTTTGTGCTGTTTGATCTTGGCGTAGCAGTTGGGGTTCGTGCAAAGGTCCGAGTTGTCGAGGCTTCCGTCGATGCGGTAGTGCGCCTTCCTGTGCTCGCAATCCTTGCAGTTGGTATGGATGGAATACAGGCTCGTGGCTACTCCCATCGGCTGGTCTCCCACCAGGCACCCAGTGGTCCCTTCCTTGGGGTTCTTCTCGTAGCTCTTGATGATGGCCGCGGTTTGCTTCTCCATGAAGCACTTGGGATTGGTGCACCGGGTCTTGTCGTCACCAAAGAGACTTCTTTGCCGACCCGAGTTGTCTGGGCAGGTTTTGCAATCCGTCTTCTTGAAAAGGGCCGTCGACAGTTCGCACACGAGCCTTCCAAGCTGGAAGCGCATGTCCCCGGCCGAGACCGTGCGGTAGGTTGCATCCCGGCATGCGATGGAGATGATGGTTTCCCTCACGTTCCCGAGAGGTGCCGAGAGGATCACCTCGATGGCCCCCTTGGAAATGCGCCCCTGCTCGTAGAGCTCAAAAACCTCTTCGCCGAGCTCCGAAAGTTTCATGAGGATCTTGATCTGGTCCATGGGCATCCCGCACCGCAGGGCCAGTGTCTCCAGGTTCTCCCTCTTCCCCGCGTAGGACTGGAAGAGGCCCATTGCTTCCCTGAGCGAGAGGTCCCTACGCTGCAGATTCTCGGTCAGGGTCATGTCCTCGGCCAACTCGTCGTCGGCCTCGACCACCATGGCCGGGATCCGCTCCCACTTGTCCCCTTCCTGCTCGAAGAGCTTCTGGAAGGCCGCAAAGCGCCTGTGTCCGGCCACGATCTGGTAGTGGCCATGGACGTTCTTGACCGTTGAAATGGAGCGCACGACGATGGGCTGCATGAGCCCGCAGCTCCGGATGGACTCGATGAGTCCCTCGATGTCTTCCGTCCTCTCGGCTGGGTTGTCTTCCCTCGGTTTGACGAGGGTCAGCGGGATGTCAGTGGACCGGTCCATGGGTGACCTCCTCATGCAGATTGGGCAATGCGTGGAGTCTCCCATCTTGATCCATTGTGAACGGGTCACTCTTCATCATGACGCTTCCGAGTGCAGCTGAGAGGTAGTCGTCGGCGATTACCTCCTCGATGGTGTTCACGGAGAGGAACCCGTTGGTTGCTTCCGCCTTCAATTTGTCCAGGGCCTGTGCGGCTAGGAGCCTTGCCCCTTCCTTCGTTTCCGCCTCGACCATCATGATGGCCTTGGTGAAATGTACTCCCACCACATGAAGCTTTTTCATTCGTCCTCCTTTTGCGCGTAGTAGTCCAGGAGCTTCTCCAGCTCCTTAACTTTTGCCTCGAGTGCGAGCAGTTCCCCATAGAGATAGGACCAGCGGTCCATCTCGCTCATGGACATGAGTGCGTCCATGAGGGGCTTTGGGATCAATGCCCGTCGAATTGGAACCGTGGTCTTTCTCTCTGTGGTCATGGTGTCCCCCTTAGGTTGTTGGTTCTGAAGGGGGTTTTATGAGCAGGGCCAATATTTCCCACGCCATGACTGACGATGGCTTCTGGTTGATCTTGGCTTCGATGAGGTATTCCACCAGGTCGTCGTATTTGGGTGAGAGCATTATCGCCAATGGAAGATTGGCCTTGTGCAGGTCGTCAAGTCGAATGGTTAGCCTCTGGCTGCGACCGTCACACCTTACGAGCCAGATACCGTCGGCCGGAAACCCCTCGAATGGCTCGAATGGCACGTAGCGCCTTCCTACTTTCCTGTAGGTCATCTCCATGGTTTGCTCCTCAGTTTTTCCGGGTGCATCGTTTCTCCTTATCCGCAAATGTTCAGGAATTTGGTGACCTGCTTCTTTTCCGAATGGAAGTAGCAGGCCTTGAGTTCCCTCTCCAAGGCACTTCCGAGAAGCGCCTCAAGCTCTCCGGTTTCCTTCAGACACCGTTTCCCCACGTACCCGTGCGCCTCGATCTTGAGTACACCCTCGGGGGAGATGGTGACGACGATCTTCTCTTCGGCCATGCCTACCTCCTTGTCAGGGTGATCTCCAGGGTTCCATTCTCAAGCTTCTTTACTTGGGCCTTGCGCCGCATTTTCTCGGCGTTCTTCAAAATCCTGTGCTTGGTGTAGGCCTGCTTGAGGAGCCCCGCATTCTGCCCCCCGAGCAGGTTCATGAGTTTCCAGTCGTAGAAGTCCCACACGAGCTTGTAGGACCCGTTCCTTTGCTTGAGCAAACCCACCTCGTAGCCGCGGGCCGTGGCCCCACTGGAGAACGTGAGGGCCAGGTCGCACTTGCCCAGCTGATCCTCGGTCATCCCCTCCGGCAGGGGAAAATCTCCCACGCGCCTTCCGTACCAGTTATAGGTCTGCTTGTTGACAATCTTTGCACCGGGATCCAGCTCCTGTGCGCCCGCCTCCAGGTCCATTGGGTCCCACACCTCCAGCTCCATGGGTGTGATGTGACTCATGCAGTGCCTCCTCAATCCTTTGTGCGTAGTCGGCGAAAGCTCTCTCGAGTTGCCTCATTCTCTCGGTGATGAGCAGCATGTGGGTCGCTGCCTCGGCAATCGTTATGGGGTCATGTCCACGTATGGCCCCATATATGCTGTCGTTCTGAGGATTGAAGTTTAGGTGCCCGTTCATCTCGATGACCTTTTGCTGCATTCGCCTCCTCAGGATGTTTGGGTCCAGGCTCATGCGGCCTCCTCATGGGCCATGTCGTTGTGCCAGCCTTCGAGCTTCGCATCGATGTTTTCGGGCACCTGGTAGGCGTCCTTGAGAAACCTCTTGGCAACCTCAATGTCCCCGTCAGCGAGTTTGAGGTACTTGACGAATACGCTTTTCATCTGAAGCTCGGCCCTGACCTCCTCCTGGAGCTCCTCGAGCTCTTCGCGGATCTCCCGCTCGATCTCGTATCTCTTGGCCGTGAGTTCGTCGTATTCCTTCTGGGCTTTCTTGTACTTCTCGTTTTCCTTGTTGTATGCGTCGAGCCTGTCCTTGATCTGGTGCACCCTCTCCGGCGAGTAGACTTGAAGCATACTGACCTCGGGAGTCCCACTCGGGGGCCGTATGGTCATCTCGTAGCCAGGGCCACCCATGTACTTGATCTCCACTAGCGTTCTCTTGTCCTCAAGTGCAGCCAGCGCATTCATGACCTTCTTGGCGTCTTCCCTTTTGATGAAATTGAGCGTGGGCACCTGGTAGATCGTGAGGTCGGGCATTGGTTTCACGGCCTTGAGCCTGGGGGTCTCTGTATATATGGGGAGTCCCGCGTGCGCGTATTCCACCTCGATCAACTGGTCTACCTCGTTCTTGGACAGGGCCAGCTTCTCCTTGTTCGTCAGATCATCCCATCTCTTCATTGTGCCTCCTTGCGTTTGAGTATCTTCTCCAACTCAGACCAAAACACCTCACGATCGACAAACGGTGATGCCTTCCACACCCCGCCGCCGGTCATGATGGTGACTTTTTCCACTTCGCAGATGAGGATGAATCCCCTCTGCTTGAACGCAAAATATCCGCAGAAGCTGAGAGCTGCGCCCACCTGTCTTGCGTAAGGCGCATTGTAATCACATGAGAGGGACACCGGATCCACCAGGACGTTCTCCTGGCCGAACGTGTTGGAATACTTCGTGACGGTTACCCTGAAATGCCCCTTCTCCCACGGATCCCCCTCCTTGACGACGATGACCGGAGTTCCCGCCTCCACCACATAGGAGTTCATGTCGGGGGATGATCTGTCGAAAAAAGGTTTACGAGCTGCACGCGCGAGCCGCCAGGTGTAGCGTTGTGACCCCAGGAGAGCTGATGCTCCCGGTCGCCGAGTAGGGCCAGGAAATAGCTGATGAAAATGGTGTCCGTAACGTCCGGGTCGTGGAACCAGTGGAGGTTCAGGAGGGCCGTGACACAGTTCCTCGCCACCTCGAGCTGCTCGATGGTCTTGCAGCTCAGGATGATGGCCTTGACCCTGGCCATGGCCCTGTATTTTTCGCAGGCGCTATGAGATTTCATCGGCAAAGAGCACACTCCTTTCAATGACGTCGTGAATTTCCGAGAGCACATCGGCTGCAGACCACATCTTGTTCGTGTCCACGACCCCAGGCTCCTCGTCGCTCTCGTAGAGGATCCGGAATATGGACGAGAGGACCCTCTGCGCCTCGTTGGGGTTGTCCGCAATGGGTTCCAGGAATTTCCTCATCACACCTCCCTGTCAGTGTTCCACGTGGAACATTCATGGCCAGGTCATAGTCGGCCGCAGCACTAAGGATCACCCAGGCGAAAAAGAGCAACGCGATTGCCACTCCAACCATGATCCAGATCATTTCAGGCTCCTTTTCCTAATGAGCCAGAACAAACTTCCGTGTGTTGCGCGAGTCTGGTTCCGGCTCGGGGTCTGAGGTGAACCGGGCTCCCTTGCTCAGTGCATCGGCCCGGATGTGATCCACGTAATCCTTTGCCAGCTGTGAAACAGGGGTCACGAACCTGAGCGCCTCATCAAAGGGGACGTAATTCATCTCCTTGACGATCTTCTCGATCTCTGCTCCTGCGTACCCCTTGGTGCGCACGACGTGCTCCTCGGCAAGCTCAAGGCTCTTGAGGTGCCTGTCGCGCATGATGGCCCAAATTTCCTTGCGCTCCGAATAGGTGGGAAGATCCGCAAAGAAGAGGGCGTCGAACCGCCTGAGCAATTCGGCTGGAAGGATGTCCATCCTGTTGCACGTGGCTGCGAAGATCCATTCGCCCCTTGTTTCCTGCAACTGGTTCAACATGATCCCAAACTGACCCGAAGTCGTTCCGGTGTTCTCTCCAAGATTCCCTACGTTGAAGAACTTCTCGATCTCGTCCATGAAGACGATGCTCTGCCCAAACGCATCCAGCTGCTTGAACGCGTTGAGGGTCAACTCCTCTGTTCTTCCCACCAGGCTGTTCCTCAAAGCCCCGGGGTTCATCGTGATCAAGGGCACCTCGAAGATGCTCGCAAGGATCTTTGCGATGAGACTCTTTCCCGTGCCCGGAGGTCCGTAGATGAGCAGGGAACGGATTTTGGGCAGTGTGCTCCCGGGATTGAAGGCCTCCATGCGGTTCCGTATATACTTGCGGAAAAGGAAATGGCCCCCAAGCTGGTCTTCGGGGACAGGCAGGCCGAACTCCAATACCCCCGTGCGCTTGATCATCTGCTTCTTGGCCTCGATGATCACGTTCAGGTCTATGTTCCCACGAATGAGTGTGTCCGAAAAGACGGTCTCCGCTTCAAAGAGGGTGAGCCCCCTGGCCAGCTCGCTTGCGTGATGGTTGGGTTCTATCTCCGGGGCGTGCTCCTTGATCAGCTGCTTCTGCACGTCGTGGATGTCTTCCACCGTGGGGTACGGTACGTCGATCACCTGGAAATACTTCTCGATCTCCGGGGGGAGCGTGAGTGTCGGTGAAACAAGGCATATCGTGCTCGCCTGCATCTTCCAGATGTGCACGCCGTTCTGGATCGCCTGGATAACCCGGTGGTCGTCAAAGCTCTTGTCCAGGTTGTAGGTGATGAGACAGGTCTGGGGATGCTCGTCCAGCCAGGTGATTGCATCCGTCGGCTCAAAGAGTCTCAGGGACTCGTCCCCGTGCATCAGCCCCCGAACCGTGTCGAACGTATATACGTCCCTCGGCGCCTCACTGTTCACCTGGGCCTTGAGGATCGCATTCCTCGCCGCCATGTGCTCCTGTGAAAGGAACGCCAGGGCGGGGTATCCGGCATAAAAATACTCGTTCAGATCACGCATGGTGCCTCCCATCATGCGACAGAAAAAGTGGCAAATCAGGCCGTTTTCTTCCCTGCATGGGAGAGGTTCGCGGCCGCTTTTTGCCTGGATGGAGTGGGGTCTGTGCCCATCCGAAACGGGTAGAGAGAGCACTGGGGTTCCAGACAGTCCCGGATGGCGTCCATGTCCCCGCACACGCAGAAGACACAGAACTCGCGGATCTTCCTCAAGAGAGCTGCCTTGGTCGTCATGTTATCTCCCTGTGCGCGCTTCGGATTCGACGCATCTGGACGAAGGGACGGGAACCCCGAGGACCTGGGCTTTGATCGCCTGGAGCAGCTTCCCCATGTAGAGGGATATGGCTCTGTGTTTCTTGGTTGGAATGCTTTCGGCTGCTTCCTCGATGGCATTGTATGTGGAACCCTCGTCTCGGCAGTAGAAGGCACGCCTTGCCGCATACCCGCATTCGGTGCAGTACCCGTGGTTCAGCACGCAAAAGGGGCACATCTCATGGCAGAGGTAGTGGCCACTGGGTATCAACAGAGACCTGTCCGATGGGTATTCCATTTCCTCAAGGACTTGCCTTGCGGTCGCTTCATCCCAGCTGAGAATTTCCTCGGCGTCCTCGTTCGTTATGTAGTCGTCTGCCGGGAGGCCTATGATTTTCATGCAGAGCTGTTTGTCGTACATGAACTCGATCAACGCCTGCCTTGCTGTCATATATTCCTCCAAAAAAAGCCCCGAAGGTTTCCCCCCGGGGCCTGTGTTCACAGATAAGGCCTGTTGCGCCTCCGCATGGGATACCTAAACCTCAGGTTCGGGTTGTATCTGCTGCGAGGGCTAGAACGGAATGTCCTCCGGGGGCTGAGAATCTGCAGGAACGCCGCCAGAACCACCAGGAACGCTCCCACCGCCTTTGCCAGCACCACCAGTATTTCTCCCAGAATTCTCCCCACCGTTGCCATTTTTGCCTCCAAGCTCCAGCTTCGATACGTGCACCTCAAGGATGGAACGCTTCTGTCCCGACTGGTCCTCCCACCGGCGCTCCTTCAACTTACCCTCTATATATATCTTGGAGCCCTTGTGGCAGTATTCGGCCAGGATCTCGGCCGTCCTGCGCCAGAAAACCAGGCGCACCCAGCTCGTTTCCTCGCCCTTCGTTCCGTCCTTGGCCGTGAACCGCTCGGTTACCGCAAGGGACACGTTCGCAACCGCATCGCCGCTCTGGAGGTACTTCAATTCGGGATCCGACCCGAGGTTCCCTGACAAAACTACCGTGTTGATCGCCATTGTTCTCTCCTTCTTGGTTGTAAGTCACTCAGGGGTTTGTGTTCAGTCTCCGTTGCCTTGCCCAGGACAGTCTGTCACTCGTTGACTGCCCGCTTGTACGCCTCTCTCGCCTCGGTCCATCCAAACAGGTGAACGTGTTCGTCTTCCAGTTCCAACATCTTAGCTGAGCCAAAATCATCCTGCAAGGCATATTCTTCACAGGTGATTCTCCAAAACGGCTCAAGTTCCCTGATGGTTTCTTCCAGTGTTGCAGCCATGGTTTCCCCTCTTTTGGATTTCTGGCTGTACGCGCTATCGGCCAGGTGTAGCGTTGTAGCCCAGACCCGTCGCCGACCACCACCGTTGCCGGAGACAGGGCCGGGGGGGTGCAGGGGGGTTCCCCCCTGCATGGGATGAAGTTCAAATTGGATTCCTTGTTATTCCACCTCTTGGAGTTCCGTGGGGCTGTGGGAGAGAACCAGTACCTTCATGTGCCTGGGTTCTCCCGGCTTCCCGGGGGTCTTCGTGCGAACCAGGATCTGGTTGTTCTTCATGACCCAGTGGTCTTCCATTGAGGTGATTTGATCGGGGGTGAAAACGATGGTGAGCGTGTCCCCCGGTGCGAAAGCGGATGGGTGATTTGCGAGGATGAAGGAGAGGTTGGCTTCGACCCAGTATTGCGTGGCCTGGATGAAGCCGCGATAGGAGAGTAGTGCCAAGGGCTGGATCCATGACCCGTATCGAGTCACAAGATCCAGCCAACGATTGAGTTTGTTGACGAGCCTCACCCCCTTCAGCAGTATGGGCGGGTTGCTTTTGGCTTGCCAGGTCCCATACATTGCCATTTGTATGGATTCTTCGAGGATGAATTGTGAGAAGGTGACGAGCCCCGCGACGGTGATGTAGGTCAACACCCCCGCGAGGCACTTCTTCCACCAAGGCAGAAATCTTCTGGTGAACATCACTTCACTTCAAGGACCGCTACTCCCTGATAACTGTCACGGCCCCGGTACTCGCCCTTCTGGACGATGGCCTTGACGGTCTGACCGTTCTTGATTGCGGAGGCCTTGTCCGCTGCCGGGGAGAAGAACATGACCGGGACTCCCTTGGTGTAGGAGACCCCGTTGAGCTGAGCCTGGACTTCGGCAATCACCCTGGTGTAGGGGTTGCCGTTCTTGTCCTTGGCGTTGACCACCGAGGTGGCCTTGAAGCTCATGATTTCATCCGCCGCCATGGCGTAGGCGAAGGCGCAGAGGTTGGCGATAACTGCGATTGCGACAACGATTGCGAGTTTCTTCATGGTTCGTGTCCTTTCATTTGGTTTGGTTTGGTTTGGTTTGGATTATGAGCGAAACATGGGGAAGCCAATGGGAGGCTGAAGCTCCCCGTTGGTTGGATGGAACAGAAAGTCTGCTGTGCTTTCCCTGGCCATGCCTGCGCAGGTGCCGCACATCCGCCTTCCGGGAAGTCCCTTCAATCGGTACATCCCCGTGACATCGTGGTATTCTCCGCAGAAGGCACATTGTGCCCTCACGGGGTCCCCTCTGTGATCAAACTTCCAGGGCATCTAAATCACCTCCTTTCACTCGAGACAGACAATGACTGCTCATTGCCTCTCTGGGGCGCCGGTTTGACCTCTGGCCCGGAAAGGTCCTCGGGGTTTCCCCCTGTATGCGCATGGATCCTCGTCAATGCCTGAGCATAGGAAACTCCTCTCGTGATTGGTGAAGTGCAATTAGGATTGAGTATTTAGGGGGCTGGGGAGGGGGCTAGGGGGAACGGGTTTGGGGTTCCCCCTCTTCAAGAATAGAGAATTCAAAATCGAATTCAGTTTTCCGTTTTTAAAA
>CAYXEF010000007.1:0-14269 GCA_964463825.1 uncultured Candidatus Cloacimonadota bacterium
ACCTTTTTCTTCATCTGGCGTTACCTATTTTACACCAACCTTTGAGACACTACCACCCGAAATCTCTCTGCTTTACGAATCGAGACCATTTTTCAACGGTCTTTATAATTCTGAGAGACTGCACGCTAGCCTGGATTACAGAACTCCAGATTACACATATAATCTGCATCATCAGAATCATCAGACTAAGGTTGCATATATGGAGGCGATATGACAGTAAGATCAAACCAAAGTCAGGATTCCAGCATTACCTCCCGACTCAACGCTAACACACAAGATCCCATACTCTCGGGGGCATTAATTCTGTGGGGGGCTCTGTGGCGAAAAAAGGACCCGTTATGAAACCTCAGAACATAAACATAGCAACAAAAACGGTCAACCTATTTCAGGACTTGACAAGGTCGCAATTTCTGCAGGATCAGGAATCCCGGAGAAATAGCTTGACTAATCGACCGCATAAGACAGATTGGTCGAAGCGTATGACCCCCGTATCCAGTCATATGGCATAACTGATTATTGAATAGAGCGATTGAGGTGAACATCGTGAATACCAACAGCGAGACCAAAACAAGAATCCTTAACGCCGCCACGGACTTGTTTTCGCACTACGGCTATCCGAAAACCTCCCTGGACGACATCGCCCGGGCTGCCCAGATCGCCAAAGCCACGATCTACTATTACTTTCCCAGCAAGGAAGACATCTTTCTGGAAGCGCTCGGCAACAAGGCCGAGGAGCTCTTCGCCATGCTGGAACGCGAGCTGGATGAGGCTGAGGGGATCGAGGACAAACTCTCCTGTTACCTGCGCCTGCCGCTGCGCTATATCTTCGAATACATGCCCATCCTGGCGGACGCGCTCAATCAGATTCCGCAGCCCTATCTGCTCAGGTTGGAAGAATACCGCCCGCAATACCGGCAGCGGATGACGGCACTGTTTTTGGGCATCATCGACTACGGACGCGAGCAGGGCTTGCTGGCCGGGGAGGTCGACGGTCCGCGCCTGTCCGAACTGATCAACGACTGGTTCATGCTGGGGGACATCTGTTTCGACCGCAGCGACAAAGATCGCATCATCCGCCGCATCGAGCGTGATTATGAACTGATCATCCACATCCTGCTCTTCGGCATAATCAAGAGGAAAACATGAAACACCTGTTTTTTACGCTGTTGTCCTTCCTGCTGCTGACTCCGGCCTGGAGCGTCAGCCTGCAGGAAAGCCTGGAACTGGCGAAACAGCACAACCGCCAGTTACTGATGGCGCAAGAGGAAGTCGGCAAAGCCGATCAGACCTACATCGACGTGCGCAGCAACCTCCTGCCGCATCTGACGCTGTCCGGCGGTTACCAGGTTTCACGCACGTATCTGCCGGATTCCGCGTTGCTGCCGGCAATGGATTTCTCCCTGGGTTTGGACACGCTGGCCACTTACAACGATCTTTACCTGGCCGGGGCGCTTTCCAGCACGATAAACTCCCTCCTGCCCAGTTCTCCTGTGGACGAAGGCCAGCTCGGCCTGGCGCTGGAATTTCAGCAGGTGTTGTTCATGGGCGGGAAACTGATCAACGGCATCCGCGCCGTGGACCGCTACCGCTCGATCCAACGACTGCGCTACCAACTGGCGGATCGGGAAATGAGGCTCGCCACCACGCGTCTTTTTTATGGTTGCCTGCTGGCCGAGAAACTGGTCGGTGTCCAGGAACAGGCGCTCGCCACGGCGCGGCTTCATGTGCAGCGGCTGGAATCCTTTCAACGCGAGGGTTTGGTCTCGGAATACGATCTGTTGCGCGGAAGGTTGGAAGTGGCCAAACTGGAACCCCAGCTGCTGCAGGCTCAAAACTCGCGGGACCTGGCGTTGGCCGCTTTCCGCCAGCAACTTGGAGCCGCGGGGCAGGACCTGGTGCCGGAAGGTGAATTCGTTCTGCCGCCGGAGCTGGTGCTAACGCTGCCGGAAGCCCTGGATCAGGCGCGATCCCAGCGTCTGGAACTGGAACTGGCGGACATCGCGACCCAGGTGGCGCAGATCAAATGGAAGGCGGAGAAAGGGAACTATCTGCCCAATGTGGCAATCCAGGCCAGCGCTTCGCTCTACACGGCGGCGGACGGATTTGGCATCGAACGGGACGATTTCGGCACTAACTACAGCGCCGGGATCGGCCTTTCCATCCCCATCTTCACCGGCCTTTCCAATACCGCCAAACGCCGTGTGGCGCAGCACGAATACGTCAGCGCCAAGCTGCAGCAGGAGGATCTGGGCGAACTGGTCGCCCTGCAAGTGCAGCAAAGCTATCAGAAACTGCGTCATGCCGAAGAGAACTACCGCGTGCAAGCCGACAACATCCAGCTCGCGGAACGCGGCTTGCAGCTGGCGCAGGTGCGCTACGCCAATCAGGTGGGCATTCAGCTGGAGGTGTTTGACGCCCAGACCATGCTCTCGGCGATCCGGCTGCAATTCTTTCAGGCTGTCTATGAGGTCGTCATGGCCCGGCAGGAATTGCTGCAGGCCATAGGCGCGCAATTTTAAGGGAGATTGAAATGAAGCAACACATAGTCCCCGTCGCGATCTGCCTCTTGCTGCTGAGTGGCGCTTGCGGCAAAAAGGAAACGGCGGGCAAAAACATGGAGCAGATCCAGCAGGAACAGGGCATTCCCGTGCGCGTGCAAAAAATAGAGAACCGGACCTTTGTCCAGGATCTGACCTACAACGCTCCGCTCGAAGGGCGCGAGTCAACCACGGTGCAATCAATGGTCAGCGACGTCGTGACCGGAGTTTTGGCACATGTGGGCGACCGGATCCAGGCCGGGCAATTGGTGATCACCTTTCCATCCAATACGCCGGCGGCGCAGTTCGAACAGGCGACCACGGGTTTCAATGCGGCCCAGACGGCCTTTAACCGGATGCGCAACCTCTTTGCCGACGGAGCCATTTCCCGGCAGGATCTGGATAACGCGGAAACCGCGTTCCGTATCGCGCAGGCGAATCTGTCTGCCAGCGACCAAATGATCAATGTCCGCGCCCCAATCGACGGCGTGATCACCAACATCATGGTCAGCCGTTCGGAAAGGAGCTGGCCCGGACAGGACCTGTTCACGATCGCCAGCACCACTGGTTTCAAAGCCCGGGTCATGGTGCCTGATACGCGCATCAAGGAAGTCCGGCAGGGCCTGCCGGTCGAGGCGCAGTGGCAGGATCAGACTCTTTCGGGCCGGGTCAGCCGCGTCGCGCTGGCGCTGGATCCCTATTCCCGGGCGGTGCCGGTGGAAGTGGAATTCCCCGTCTACAACCCCCGCGTTAGCTTCGGCGTCACGGCCCGGCTGCGCCTGATCGTCAAATCCAAGCCGGATTGTGTGGTCGTTCAACGGCAGCACATTGTCACCAGCAACGACCAGCACTTTGTCTGGGTGAATGAAAACGGCCGTGCCGTGCGGCGTGAGATCGTCACCGGACTGGACAACCAGCTGGAATATGAAGTATTATCCGGCCTTGCCCCGGGCGATCAATTGATCGTGGAAGGGCTGAACCTGCTTGCCTCCAACGCCAGGCTGCGTGTGATCGATTAAGGAGCCATCATGTTTTTGTCCGATCTCTCCATCCGGCGCCCGGTGCTGGTCAGCATGGGATTGCTGGTTTTTATCGTCTTCGGTTTGCTGGCCTGGTTTGAATTACCCTTGAATCTGATGCCGGACGTGCGGCTGCCCTTCGTTTTGGTTCAGACCATCTATCCGGGCGCCGGTCCCGGCGAGGTGGAAACCCAGATCACCAAAAAGATCGAGGATGCAATCGCCACCGTCAGCCGCATTGATTATGTGCAGTCCTACAGTCTGGAGAATGTCAGCATCATCATGGTGGCCTTCAAGATGGGCAAAAACGTGGATATCGCCAACCAGGAGATCAAAGATCAGGTGGATGCCGTGATCCGCGAGTTTCCCGATGACGTGAACAGGCCGGTGGTGCAGAAACTGAACATCAACGCCTTCCCCTTCATGGACATAGTGCTATCGGGCGAGCAGGACGGGCGCGCGCTGTACGACTTGGCATCCGATCAGCTGCTGGACCGGCTCAATCAGATCGAGGGCGTGGCGCAAGTCAGCCTGACCGGCGGCAACAAGCGTCAGATAGAGGTTTTGCTCGATGACCGCACGGTCTTTACCCACAACCTTTCGCTGGCCCAGTTGACGCAGATCCTGGCCGCCCAAAACCTGGATTTGCCCGCGGGCAACTTCAAACGCGGCTCCCAGGAGTATTCCGTGCGCCTCAAGGGGCAGTTCTCCAGCGTGGCAGACCTGGCGAACGCGGAGATTCCCACTTCAGGAGGAGCGAAAAAACTGAGTGATGTGGCCGGGATCAAAGACGGCAGCGAAGAAGTGCGCAGCCGCGCCATCTATTACGATGTGCCGGCACGCAGGTTGCAGTCCAACATCGTGCGCCTTTCGCTCACCAACGCCTCGGACGGCAATGTGGTCAACATCTCGCGCCAGATCAGGGACGCTTTGCCGGATATCAGGGCCAGCCTGCCTCCCGGCACAAGTTTGGACGTGATCCGGGACGAGTCCGACTTTATCCGGGACACGGTCAACGACACCTTCAGCAACATCGCCCTCGGCATCCTGCTCACAGGTTTGGTGCTGCTGTTGTTTTTACACGACTTACGCTCCACCATCATCGTCGCTCTGGCCATGCCTGTTTCGATCATCTCCACTTTTATGTTCCTGCAACTCGCCGGTTTTAGCTTCAACATCCTGACCCTGATCGGCCTATCGGTCTCGGTCGGTATCCTGGTCACCAATTCCGTGGTGGTGATCGAGAACATTTTTCGCCACCGGGATCTGGGTCAGGATCGTGCCGTGGCGGCCGGACGGGGCACTTCGGAGATCGCCCTCGCTGTGTTGGCCAGCACGCTGACCAATATCGTGGTCTTCATCCCCATCGCCTCCATGCGCTCGATGGTGGGCCAGTTCTTCAAGGAATTCGCGCTTACGGTGACCTTCGCGACGATCTTCTCGCTCGTGGCCTCGTTCACCATCACCCCGATGCTGGCCTCGCGCATTCTGCCTGCCGTAAGGCGGAAAAACCGTTATGGCCGGGGTTTCGACCGCATCTTTGACCGCTTTGCCAGCTTTTACACCCGCTTTCTCAGTTCGGTGCTGAGCTGCAGTAAACACAGCCGCAACATCATCATTGGCGCAGTCGTTCTGCTGGTGGCAAGTGGAGCGTTGCTGCCGGTGGTGGGGCTGGAACTCTTTCCGACCCTGGATCAAGGCACGATCAGCATCAGTTGCGAACTGCCCCAGGGCTACAACCTCGAACAGACCGCCAAGGTCTATGAAACGATCCACGAGCGCCTCGGCCGGCACCGCGAGATCAGGCACGTCCTCACCAACCTCGGCGGAAGCGGCTTCGTCGATTCCGGCACCAATCTGGCCAGTTCCACCGTCCAATTGGCGGACGCCAGCGAGCGCCAGCTCAGCTCCCGCGCCATGGCGGACAAACTGACCCGGGAACTGGCGGATATCCCCAACGCCCGCATCGAGGTCAGCACCCAAAGCAGCGTTGGCTTTGGCAGTTCGCCGGTCGAGTTTTACCTGCAGGGTCAGGACAACCAAGTCCTGGAGCGGCTGCAACACGAGGTCTATAAAGAGATCAAGAGCACACCCGGCCTGATCAATCTGGACACCAGCACGCGGGGCGGGCGAATGGAGCTGACCGTAATCCCCAAACGCGACCAACTCGCCGTGACCGGCGGCACGGTCTATGATCTGGCGCTGGCTTTGCGCGCTTCGGTCGAGGGTATGGTCGCCACCCAATATCACGAAGCGGATAAGCAATACGATATCAAACTCTCGCTCACTGACGAGGCGGTCGATTCACCGGACAAGATCCGCAACCTGAGCATCGTGATCTACGGCCAGAGTTACCTGCTCACGCAGCTGGCGGATGTGGAGTTCGGACCGGCCAGCAGCCGCATCATTCACCGCGACCGATTCAAGTCCGTAGTTTTTACCGGAGACGTGGCCCAGGGTGCAAATCTGGGCGACGTCATCTCCGGTATCAATGAGCGCCTGGAGACCGTACAATTGCCTCCGGGTTATCAGACCGTCTGGGGCGGCGACGCCGAAGTTCTGTCCGACACCGTGACCGACATGCTGCGCACCTTCATCCTGGCCATACTACTCACCTACATGCTGTTGGCTGCCATCCTGGAAAGCTTCGTCCAGCCGGTGTTCATCATGGCCACCGTGCCCCTGGCTTTGATCGGCGTGATCCTGGCCCTGCTGCTTACAGGCCAGACTTTGAACATCATCTCCATGATGTCCGTGATCATGCTGGTGGGCATCGTGGTCAACAATGCCATTCTGCTGCTGGATTATGCCAACAGCCGCCGCCGCCAGGGCGCCAGCCCGCACGACGCCTTGCTGGAGGCCGGCGCGGCGAAGCTAAAGCCGATCATCATGAGCACGTTGGCGATCATCATCGGCATGATCCCCATGGCGCTTGGCGTGGGTAGTTCCGGCCGCGAGCTGCGCATGCCGATGGGCATCGTCACCATCGGCGGGTTGATCGTCTCGTCATTTTTGACTCTGGTCATCATCCCGGCTTTTTATTATCTGACCGTCAAACAGCGCCGGGATGGGCAACAAGCCGATTGCGGCACCGCACCGAAGCAGAAATGATTTGTTTTTAATTCTCACGGGAGTTATATTTTCTTACAAACAACTACAGACTCGCTCCGCGGTAACGTGATCCGTGCCAACTGGCTCGCCTTATGTGGCGGAGCGAGAATCTAACAGAGAAAGGATACGAAATGAAAAAAGTAGCAGTATTGTCAATCCTGTTGACCCTGGCGGTCCTGGCCTTCGCCCAAAGCCCGATCACCAAGGGCGAAAAACAGGTCAACGCCGGCATCGGCCTCTCCTCCTGGGGCCTGCCCGTATATGCCGGCATCGATTATGGCATCCACCCTGACATCAGCGTGGGCGGCGAAATCTCCTACCGCTCATGGGAGTACGGCAGCTACAACCACTCCATCATCGGTTTGCTGGTCAACGGCAATTACCACTTGAACAAATTGATGGAACTGCCCCCGGAGTTTGACTTCTATGCCGGGCTGAATCTGGGATTCTACATCTGGATCTCGCCCGAGGAATACGGCGGATCAAAATCCTCCGGATTGGGCCTGGGTGGCCAGGTCGGCGGCAGATACTACTTTACCGATAAGCTCGCCGCCAATCTGGAACTGGGCGGTGGTACCGCTTTGTCAGGCGGCAAGCTCGGTCTTTCCTACAAACTGTAAACTTCGTTGACAGTCTGGCGCCAGAAGGCGGAGGCGTTCCGCCCGGGCGGCCGGTTATACACATACAGGCGCGTGGGATTTGTCTCGCGCGCCTTTTCTTTTAACTTATGGGTAGAAAACACACCACAAGGAATGTCACATGATCGATAAAGAAACAGTGGAAAGCATCCTGGACAAGATCAGACCATCGATCCAAGCCGACGGTGGAGATGTGGAACTGGTCAACATCAGAACTGACAACGTCATCGAAGTCCGCCTCAAAGGCGCTTGCAACGGCTGCCCCATGGCGACACTCACCCTCAAGGCCGGTATCGAACGCATCATCAAGGAAGAACTCCCCGAAGTCAGCGAAGTCGTGTCGGTAAAGTAGTCCTCTCCGGCTATCATTGCGGACTCATTGCGGACTCATTGCGGACTTTGTCCGCAATGAGTCCGTAATGATAGCGCAGTGATAGCGGGAGCGGGGCAGGATTTCCGTTGCGGAGGTCTGGAGTCCCCTCTACCTGAAAGTCCAATCCTGTCAATCCAGCCGCAGGAGGATGTACTTGGTCTCGACCCGGTAGTGTCCGTTGTGAATGGCGGGCAGGGCGAGCAGGGCTTGTCTGTAAGCTTCCAGCTGGCTCTGGTCTGGGACGCGGCCCGTCTTGTAGTCCAGGATCAGCGCTCTGCGGTTTTGTGTATCCAGCAGGAGGCGGTCGAGGCGTAATTCCCGTTCCCGGTGATAGAGGGTGAATTCCGTGAAGACCTTGTCGAATCCCGATGGCCAGATCTCGGAAACGGGCAGATTGGCCACCAGACGCGTGAGAAATGCTTCGATCTCGGACGCGGTCAACAGCGAGCCATACCGGTGCAGGCAGAAACCCCTGGCGCGGTCGTGTTCCTCCGTCCGGTTGTGCCGGATGCAGCTCAGGTAGTAGTGTGCGAGGTCTCCGAACAGGGCGCTTCTGTCCTCGATATAGAGCCGTTTCCAGTCCCTGGCTTCCTCTGGCGGCAACGGGACGGTAGCGGATGAGCGTGGCGGCAGCACCAGGGCCAGATTCTCCACCGGACAGCACTCCGCTTGTTCCTGGTCAGCGGTTTCTGCCGTTGTGAAACCAGTGTCATCATGGAAAGAGTAGATATTCCGCTCGTCGGGGGCGATATCCTGAGCGCTGTAAAAATCATGGACGGCATCGCAGAGCAGCAGCGGCAGCTTGATCTGGCGCGGTTTTCGCTGATTGCGGTAGACCTCGTAACCCTGTCTGCCCTCGTAGGCGAAGCAAATATGCAGCGCAGTTTTGGCGCGGGTCATCGCCACATAAAGGTTGTTGAGTTCCTCCAGGCCGGAGCGCCGGTCATCTATTTCGGCCAGGTGGCGGAAGCTGGATCTGCCCAGCAAATCCTTGTAGTGATAGGTATAGGCGAGATCACTACAGATCTGGAAGTCGGGCGACGCATACTCGGCGAACCAGTGCAAGCATTTGGCTTCTGTGGGTTTGCGGCTGCTGAGGTCGTAGTAAAGAAACACGCTGTCAAACTGCAGTCCCTTGGACGCGTGGATCGTGAGCAGCTGTAGCGGTATCCTGCCTTCGAGGGCGACCTGTTTGAGGCGTTCCTGGCTGATATTGTCGTCCAGCCAGTCCAGGAAAGCGGGGATGGATTTGTCGCGCTGGGCGCGGTCCAGTTCCCACTCCTGCAGCAGGATGACAAAGGCGTTGATGTTCAGGAAGTCGCGCTCGGTCGGTGCCGTAAAACCCGGGGACGGATCCTGTTCCGGAAGCGGCAGACAGAGATCCAGCAAGTCCAGAACGCTTTGAGAGGCCGGTCGCGCCGGGGTTTGTCCCAAACGGCGAAGAGTGTTGGCGATGGGGCAGAAATCAAGCACCGGCTCGATTCCGGCATCACGGCCGGCGGCGATGGCATCCACCACGGCTTTGAGCGGCGCGGCTTTGAGCAGGATATAATTGGAACGCAGGACCTCCAAAAGATCCAGCCAATCGCCCCAGGCCAGCCATCGCAGCCAGGCCAACAGGGGCGATACCCAGGGATGTTCGGGCAGCGTGGCCGAGGGTTGGTAGATGCCGGTAACGCCGCTCTCCTCGAGCAATTGCTGCCACAGGGCGAGTTCGCTGCTGCGGCGGCAAAGCACGGCTATCGACTGGCCGGAGTGCGCCTTGCACCAGGGCGCGACGATGTCGCGGATGTAATCCGCCAGGATCCTGTCCCTGCGTGGTCCGGCGCTTTTGGTCGCATAGCCAGGATTGTAGAATTCGATCCGGGTGGGGTATTCCGGCTGGGCCTCGCTGGTGCAGGGATCATAGTTCCAGTTCATGGCATTGTCCGCGAGATGATTGTGGATGACTCCGGCCTGGAACACTGAGTTGATGAAACCGATCAGGGGCTTGCTGCTGCGGTAACTGACGTCCAACACCTCGGCTTTGACGTTTTCCAGCGTGGGGAAGATGGCCTGCAATTTGAGCAGCAGCTCGCGTTCGCCGCCACGCCAGCCGAAGATGGATTGCTTTTCGTCTCCGACCACGGTCAGGCCGGAAAAGTCCTTGCTGCCTTCGCCGGAGGTCACTTCCTCGATAATGGGACGCAGGATGCCGAATTGGAGCAGGGAGGTGTCCTGGAACTCGTCGATCAGGATGAAGCGGCTGCGGTGCGAGAGGAAGAAGTAAAACTCGTTGGCGATGTTGCCCTGGCGGAGGTCAAACTCAGGATTTCCCGGCTTGAAAAGCGCTTCCAGCGTGTACCAGGCAATGTCGTCGTAACTGAGATTGCGGTAGTGGTGGAGGCCGCGGTCGTATTCGTCCAGGACGGCCTGCCAGATGTCCCTGATCTCGCGCTGTTCGGGGAGGAATAGGGTGTGGACCAGATGATCGGCCAGCTGGGTGATGAATTTCTCTTCCAGGCCTTTGAGCCGCGCGATCAACTCCTCGTTTTGCTTGCCTTTGATCCTCTGTCCGCTGTAGAAGGACTTGGTTTTAAGCAGTTGGTCGGCGGCGCGGAAAAAGCGCAGACGGCCTTCGGGAGTGTCCAGCTGCTCCGGCATGCGCTGGCAGAGATCATCCCAATCGCCGGCGAAATTGGGTACAATCCTGAGCCAGTCATTGTTGAAGTAGTCTTGGGGCGCGCTGGTCCCATAACATTCCCGCATCAGAGCCAGATACCGGATGAGCGATTCGCGCGCTTCATCAAGCAAGGCCTGGGCGAGCCGGGGATCGGATCCGTCCCGGTAAAAGAGTAGTTTCGAGTCCGATGTGGCAGGGAGCTGGTTTCCGACCAGATAAAAGAGCCAGCGGTTTTCGATCAGGGAGACGAAGAAGCCGCGGTACTCGTCCAGAGAGGCGTTGACCTGCCGAGAGAGCAGGCTGGCCAGGCGATCGCGCAGCTCTCGGCTCATCAGCCGGGTAAAAAGCAGCGGCAGGCGCTTGTCGGCTGACCGGGGATCGATCTCGTAGCTGTCGATGCTGCGCAGGGGGCGCACGATGTTTTGGAAGATCTTGCCGATGTAGGCGTCGATGGTCATCACCTGGAGTTTCTGCTGATCGCTGTTGATCTCCAGGATGGCGCTCAGGAGGCGGTTTTTGTCCTCGGGGCAGAGGGACTCGGTTTTGAGCGCGGCCAGGAGTTGGAGGCGCTGCTGTTCTTGCTTGGCGGGCTCGCGGGCCAAAAGCGTAAGGTGCTCCAGGATGCGCTCGCGGATCTCGGCCGTGGCCTTGCGGGTGAAGGTGATGACGAGGATGTTGTCCAGGCCAAAATCCGGACTCTTGTGATAATGCTCCAGCAAAATGCGCACGTACTCCAACGCCAGGCGATAGGTCTTGCCGGTGCCGGCGCTGGCCGTGATGATCGAGAGGGTGGGGCGGCTCACTCTTCTACTCCTTGGTTCGGCCGGTAGAGATCGGCGCGGGTGATGCCTGTCAATTCGCGCCGGTTGGCGACCTTGGGCGCTTGCGGGTAACCCTGCGTGAGGCAGTTTGCCAGGAGTTCCCGCATCCGCGTCCGCCATTTCTCTCGCTTGTTCGGATTGGTCTCGCCCTCAATCTCATGCCTGAGGATCATCCAGAAGATGGAGCGCAGTTCCCGGTCGTCCAAGCTATCGTTGAGAAGGTAGTAATACCACTCGTAGAAGAGCAATTGGTCGTCCTCATGTCCGCCGGTTTTGAAGTCCACGATCACGCAGCGGGTGGGCGATTCCAGGCGAAGATCGGCCTGGCCGCGGATCTTAAGGCAGTACTCTGTGCCGGAGTGAGACTGACTGCAAAGTGTCTTGTAATCCTCATCATTCCAATCGCGGCGCTCCGGTTCCGGCAATACCAGCCAGGCTTCGTCCCTGAGCGTGGACGCCAAAAACTCTTGGTGGAAGCGGCGCACGGACTCCACCAGGCAAGCCGCGATGACTTCAGTCAGGAACTCTTGGTTATAATTGTGGGGCAGCTTGTAGCGGTAGTTTACGCTGGAGATCACCGACTGCAGTTTCTGACTCAGGAAATCAGTATCTTCCAGGCACGCTGCCAGATCAGCCAGGCGGTAGCAGCGTCCGGGATCGCTTGGCAGGACGCAGGCCAGCCAATAATGAAGCAGAGCGCCGAATAACTTGCGGTTAAGGGTTTCCGGGGGACGCAACTCGATCCGGCGCAGGTGGCGCAGTTGCTTAATATACCAGGCAAAGGGGTTCTTGTCCAATTGCGAGAGGCTTTGATAGGACGCGCGCAGGCAGTGGCCCGGGTCGAAGTCCCGGGTTGGTGCGGGAGGCAGGACAAAGAACTCATCCGGCAACTCCCGGTCCAGTCCGCAATCGCAGGCCACAGGCGACGGCCAGGTTTCCCTGGCCCAGTTGGCGCAAAGGCGCTTCCTTGCCTGATAGAGGGCAGAAATCTCTGGATTGATCCGGCGCGGTTCGAGCTTGGGTCCGAAGCGGGGCAGCCCCTCCAGGAAGCTTTGCAGTTCGGTGACGAAACTGCCGGGCTCGATGTTCTGTTCCTGATTGCGGTAGCTGTAGATCAGGACTCTTCTGGCGCTGAAGACCTGGCGGAAAAAGTAGTAGCGCTCACGCTGGCGCAGCAGGGGGTAGCTCTTGAGCCCCAAACGCTGGCGTTGCCGCTCGTTGAACAGCCAGGCCGGTTCGGGATTGGAGGGATATTCGCCTTCCACGCCGTGCAGGATTGCCACGGTGTCGTAATTGAGATTGCGCAGGTCGAGCAGGTTGCTGATCTCGATACGGGGTTTATCTCCGGGGGCGGGCCTGAGCTCGCGCACGGGAGCGCTGGCCAGATCTTCCAGCAAGAGGCGCAGTAGATTGGCGGCCAGAGCATTCTTGTCGCAGGAGAAAAATGTTGCCCAATCCTCCACCACCGCCAAGCGCTCCAAACTGGCGAAATTTGACAGCCGTTCATAAAAGCGTTCCAGGACATCGCTGCCCTGCAACTCCTCCATGCTGCACATAGCCCGAATGGCAAGGCCTCCAGGCGCATCGACCAGCGCGACCAGTTGCGCCGGCGTGGCGACTGATGCCAGCTCTTCCAACAGTTCGAAGTGCGGCTGCAACAATGAGGGTAACCAGCGAAATTCGCGCTTCCCCTCCCAACTGTCAAGCACCCGCAGGCGCGAATCCGCGTAGAGGATGTCTTGGTCGAAAAGGTGTCTCAGTTCGTCCATCACGGCGGTGCGTCCGGCCTCGTCCCAATCTGTATGGTAATAGGCCAGAAAGGCTGGATTGGAGGCGGCTGCGGCAACCAGGCGCAAGGGCAGTAATGTTTCCCCGCGGGATTCGTTCAAGGCTGCCAACTGCGTCTGCAGCGTATGCAGGAACCAATAGACACCGCTCTGGACAAAATCACGACGGTGGGGCAATGAGAATTGCCCGGGATCGAACCAATGGCGGTACCAGCTAGTGCTGAAGCGGCGGTCTACCAAAACCGCGGAGGCCTGGAGCGGCTCGACAGCTGGCGCATGCTCCGCCAAAAAGGCCAGCACCATTTGCCCGGGATTGGAACACTCCACTAATTCCACTTCTCGCGTCCTGATGGCGTCTTCGGTCAGAACAGCCAGATCCAGATCCCTGGCTTCCAGATTCCGCTCTGAGGCGCGGCCGGGCGAGAATTGCTCGATCAGAACAATCTCGTTGCCTGCTTCTTCCAAGGCTGAGAGCATGGCTTTCTCCAGGCGGCTCCAGTAGTATTGATTGACGAACACATAGCGGTATCCGGTCCCGGTAATTGTTATTCCATCGGGCTGCCAAGCGAAGATCTGATCCGTCAGCCCCGGCACCAGCAAACTCTCCCGATACTGCTGGCGCACGTCCAGTATCCGCTGCAGATACTCCTCCTGCCAGGCCAGCAGATTGACGTTGAAGTTGCCCGCGCAATCGCGCAGCAAATCCGCGTCCACGGCTTCGTCGCAGAGTTCTTCGAAGAACTGGAACCAGTTTTGACCCCAACCGACGCTGTCGAAATATGATCCGATATGAAAGTGCTCGCGGTCTTCCTTTGTGAGTGCCTGATACAGGCAGAGCAGGCGTTTGTCGTCGGTGGCGCAGGGTGTGCCGGGATCCAGGAGCAGGTCTTTGAGATCCTCGATGGCAATAAACTCGCAGTCCTCAAACTGCCAATCGGGTTGCCAGCGTTGCCGGGCCAGGTCGGCAGCCACACGCGTGGGAAAGACGATCTTGCAGGGGTCGCTGACCTGCCGCAGGGCCAGCTCGTAAAGATCTTCGGTGAAAGGGACGTTTAACAGCTTGCGCATAGAATCTCCTGTTGGACTCAGGCTCCGTGGATCTCGTCCTGTCCGGAGCCGCCAGGGCAGAGCCGGGACAGCGGACAGGACGGGCAGAGCGGTTTTCTTTGGCAATGCACTTTGCAGTGGTGCACGATCTGGGCGTGCAGATCCTTGTATAGTTCGACATCGACGGGCAGGCGCGTTGTGATTAAGCGCTGCCAGGCGTCGTAGTTCCGCGGTTGGACGCAATAACCCAAACGGGTCAGAAGGCGGTCGGTGT
>CAYXEF010000007.1:14369-23563 GCA_964463825.1 uncultured Candidatus Cloacimonadota bacterium
TCGTAGTTCCGCGGTTGGACGCAATAACCCAAACGGGTCAGAAGGCGGTCGGTGTAGGCATCGACCACGAAGAAGGGCTGTTCGCCGGCATAGAGCAGGATGGAATCCACGGTTTCCGGCCCCAGTCCTTTGATCTCCAACAGCCGGGCCCTCAGGCGCTGCGGTTCCTGGGCAAACATACTGCTCAAAGATCCACCGTGTTCCGATTCCACAAACGCGGCGAAGGTCTTCAATCTCAGCGCTTTCTGGTTGTAATACAGCGTCGGCCGCAAGAGCGGGGCCAAAGCGTCCGGAACGGCTGTGTGGATGTCTCTGAGAGTATAGACATTCTCATGGTGAAGATTGGCTATGGCTTGCTCGACATTGCGCCAGGAGACGCCTTGGGTGAGAATGGCTCCGATCACGACCTCGTCGCGCGTTTCACCGGGCCACCAATGCCTATGCCCGTAACGCTGTCTGAGCATTTGATAGATCAGCCGCAGATCCGGCTCCGTTGCCTGTGTCGCCTTCATACACGGCAGTCAAAAAGGCTGGCCGCTCTTGTCAAGAACAATTCGCTGAACTTGAATAATCATCCCTTCCGAATGCTCCGAACGGGTTGCCGGGTATGGCACCAAGTATTGTCATTGGATCGGGATGTCACTACAGAGAAAGGGCCCAAGCCGCGTGTCGCCAAGTGGTTTCGGCCTTTCTCGCCAGAGGGGGGCAAGGGCAAACCAGAAGCAGCCCAACAGCCTGTAATGGCTGATGGTCCCGGGATGGCTGACGCCTGCTAAGCCTGCTGCGGCAAGGCGGGATCAGGACCGGCCGGGATGGCCGTATCTGATCACCAGGACGGTCATGTCATCGCTTTGGGAGCCGCTACCGGCGAATTCTCCGACCTTGGACAGGATCAGCTCCGCAGCCGCCTGGGGCGTAAGCCCTCCAATATCGGACAATGCCTCCTGCAACCTCTTGTTACCGAACAATTCCTCCTGCTCCGAGAGGGCTTCGGTGATGCCGTCCGTGACCAAAACGACGGTGGAGCCGGGCTCCAGCTGGATCTTTTCCCCACCGATCGGGGTCGTTTCGAAGAGGCCCAGAACGGTGGCATGTGTGTCGCTGAAGGCGCGAACCCGGGCATCTGGATCAATGACGAACAGCGGAACGTGGCCGGCGTTGGTGAAAGCAAGTTGTCCATTACGGGTGTCCAGCGCAGCCATGATGACGGTGAGGAAATTGGCTTCGGGATTGTTGTTGAACAGGAAGGAGTTGAGTTGCTCCAGGATATAGCGTGGATCGGGGTTTTGGGCTGCCACGGTGCGCAGGAAAGTGATGGCGATAGTCATCGTCATGGCTGCCCCGATCCCTTTGCCAAGTACATCAGCAATACCGAAACAGAAATGCGAGTCGCCGACCAGGAAGTAGTCGAAGAGGTCGCCGCCGACTGCTCCGGCCGGCTGCAGCTTGCCGTAGGCCTGGATGGCTTTATTGGTCAGTTCGGCGTTGGTGGGATCGGGAACCAGTTTCTGCTGGACGGAGGCGGCAAACACGAGTTCGGAGGCAATGCGTTCCTGTTCCTGGGTTGCCGTGCGCAGGTTGACAATATACTGCTTGAGCGAATCGGTCATGCGGGAGTAGGCTTGGGTCAAAACCTCAAGTTCATAGACACGAGGCGGTGGGGGTAATGAGATGTCCAATCTGCCAGCGCCCACCCCGGCCAGTGAGTTGGCCAGCTGTCTGAGTGGGCGATTTATCCTTTTGGTGCGACCCCAGATCAAAGCTCCGATGATCAGGAAGGCGGCAAAGAAAGCGCCGATGATGATGAACAACAGCCGCTTCAGATCGGCCGTGACTTCCGCGTGGTCGATGATCAGAGCCAGGGTCCAGTTTAAATTGGGCAAGGGCATGGTGTAAAGCCAGGCATTCTCAAAGAGGGCGGAGTTATGCAGAGGCACGAAGCTGGCCGGGCTGTTCAGCGCCCGCCGGTAAACAGATCGCATTTCTGGATCCTGGCGGAGTTCGGCCAGATCGAATATCGTGTAGTTCATGGCCAGCGAATCGCGGGGATGGCTGACGATCGTGCCGTTGGAGGCGAGCAGGAAAGCATATCCGTTTTGGCCCACCCTGATTGAACGTACAATTCTTTGCAGCCCGCTGAGCCGCATATCCAGTCGCAGGATGCCGATGATCTCATCCTGCTCCCAGATCAGCAGGCTGTAGGAACAGATGAGGCAGGGAGCGCCGGATCTGTCGAACCAAGGGTCGGACCAGTAATTCTGCCGGGTCAGTAGCGGTATCTGATACCAATCTTTATAGCGGTAATCGGAATCGGTGAGAGTGAAGATCTGGGGTGATGTCTGGTCGCTTGGTGCGGTTGCATCCGGGTGCGCCGCATCAGTTTTTGACAGGCAGGAGTCAGGGGATGTTGCCTGCTGAGACAGATACATCTTGGGTGCTTCAATACCGGGAGTGACCGGTGCCACGCAGATCGAGGCCAGCGAGGGATTCTCATCCAAGTGGTGCAGGATCATCTGGTCCAGTTCCCAGCCGGGTGCGTGGCTGTGGACCACGGCATCGCGCAAGGATCTGCCGATGACCATGATCTGGGAGAGATCGCGGTCAATGAGGTTGGCTGTGGCTTTGGCTTGATAACCCATGGAGAATTCGGCGTTGGCCTGCATCACGCCGCTTACAAAGTGGTTGATGACAATGTAGGAGGCTATGAAGATCAGCAGCAAAGCCAGCCAGACAAACCAAATCAACTGGTAGGCGAGGCTATGGGATCCTGTTTTCATGTGGGTAGAAGGAAGAGTAGCTAACAGGGCTGGGGAGTTTGTTTTCTGTTCGGAGTATTTCTTGGGCGTGCTTGAAATCTTTGGGGTCAAGATACCCGATGCGCTCCGGGTTGGCCAGGACTTTGTCTTTCATCTTACCGAGCATCCAGGCTTGATGTGTGCGATTGGCGGGCAAATTGGCGGCCTTGATCCGCTCGAGGATCACGTCCAGCGTTTCCTCGGTATGGGCAAAGGCGTAGCGCCAGCCGGCCAGGGTCGCTTCCGCAAAGGCCCAGCATTCACGGGTGTGGGCTTGATAGAACGTTTCGGTGGTATAGAGGCCGTCGTCGATCAGGTCATAACCGTAGTCGCTGAGGTTGAAACTGACCAGTTCGTCCTCGTCCAGGCCGGCCATGAGCAGGCGGTGATATTCATTGTAATCCATGACGTTCATCATGTCGATGGCGTCCTTGAGCAGCAGGTTGACCGACCAATCTATGGGAACGACCTGAATCGTCGGATCCAGATTCTCAAGCATGAATCGCACATACTCTCCGGCTTCGTCACGCCAGACGCCTACCTTGCGGCCGCGCAGATCACTGATCTGTCTGATGCCGGAGGATTTTTTACCCACCAGGTAGGTGGAGTTTTTCTGCGTGATCTGCGCCAGGTTCACCAAACGCGGTCCCAAATGATAATGACGGATGGCAAAGATCAGGTTCAGAGAGGAGATATCAGAATCGCCCTTGAGCAAAGATTCGTAGGGAGGATCATCCACTCCGCCGGGCAGGATTTCCACATCCAGGCCTGCGGCGCGGTAGAAGCCTTTCGAGGCGGCCATGTAGCCGCCGGCAAACTGAGCCTGGGGCAGCCATTTGAGGCGATAATGCAGCTTGAACAACTCGCGGGAGGCCGGTTGTCCGACGCTAGACTGGTGTTGTGCCATGAATGAAGTGACCTGTTTGCCGTCAGCCTCTCCAGCGGACTTATTCTCCCGGCATCCTGCCAGCTGTAACAACAGGGCCAAAACAAGCAACGGCAGACACAAAGTCGCTCTGCCTGAACCAGAACGCGATACTGCTATCATCGAAAATATAAAAAACTTGGGGTCTTGAGTAATCCTGTTCACAGGGATCCCAGACAATGAATGTAGTAGCTCTTTCATTGCCAGATTTGTGTCAAGCGCAAATCCATCCTCCACGCGCAATATTGTGGATATTTATCCACATCCTCTGGGGGGACAACGGCGTAAGGCTGATTAGATTTTGCTCTTACGGTATCTGCCGGCCGCGGCAAAAAAATCCCGGAACAGCGGATGCGCTTTGTTGGGCCGGGATTTGAACTCCGGATGGAATTGCACGCCGATATAGAAAGGATGCTGTCCACGCCTGCCTTCGGCGGCCGGCAACTCCACCATCTCCACCAACAAGCCGTCCGGATCAAAACCAGCCAATACCAGTCCCTCGTTGCTGAGCTGCCGGCGATAGGCGTTATTGAATTCATAGCGGTGACGATGGCGTTCGCTGATCCGGGCAGAGCCATAGATCCGGCGGGCCAGGCTGCCGGTCGTCAGTTCGCAGGGATAAGCGCCCAAGCGCATGGTGCCGCCGACCATTTTCTTGTATTGCTGGTCTTCCATCAGGTGGATGACCGGATGCGGCGTCTCGGGCGCGAATTCCGTGCTGTTGGCGTCCTTAAGGGCACAAACATGGCGGGCGAATTCGATCACCGCGACCTGCATGCCCAGACAGATTCCGAGGAACGGTATTTGGTGGTTGCGTGCGTATTCCGCAATTCGGATCTTACCCTCGATGCCTCTCACGCCAAAACCGCCGGGGATGAGGACGCCGTCTGCATCACGCAGTTCCTTGCGCAATAGAGCCGGGGTGAAGTTCCGTTCACTGTCCACCCATTTGATCTGAACCTTGGTCTGATGATGCGCGGCGGCGTGGTGCAGGGCTTCTTCGATGCTTTTGTAAGCGTCCTGGTGGCGCACATATTTGCCGCAGACGGCGATGGTGACCTTGTCCTGGCTGAGCTCGCTGTTGGCCAGGAAGCGTTTCCAGGCTTGCAAGCGCAGGGGGCGGCACTCCAGGTTGAAATGCCGGCAAATCAGCTTGTGCAGATTGGCTTTCTGGAAAGTGATGGGCACTTGGTACACGCTTTTCACGTCAATTGCATTGATTACCTGCTCGCGGACAACGTTGGTGAAGAGGGCGATCTTGGCATAGATCTCATCGGCGAAAGGCTTTTCCGAGCGGCAAAGCAGGATCTCCGGCTGGATGCCGATCTCGCGTAGCTTGTAGGCGCTGTGTTGCGAGGGCTTGGTTTTGAGCTCGCCCGCGGCGTGGATGTAGGGGATGTAGGTGAGCATGATGTAGAGCGTGTTTTGCAGGCCCAAATCCAGGCGCAGCTGGCGGACAGCTTCCAAAAAGGGCAGGCTTTCGATGTCGCCGATGGTGCCGCCGATCTCGGTGATGATAATGTCGTACTCTTTGTCCAGCTTGCGGATGCGGCGCTTGATCTCGTCGGTGACATGCGGGATCACCTGCACGGTCTTGCCCAGATAGACTCCCTTGCGCTCATTCTGGATGACAGTTTCGTAGATCTGGCCGGCGCTGCAGCTGCAGTCCCGGGTCAAAGCCTCGTCCACGAAGCGCTCGTAGTGCCCGAGGTCGAGGTCTGTCTCCGCGCCGTCGTCGGTGACGAACACCTCGCCGTGCTGAAAGGGGCTCATCGTGCCAGGATCGACGTTGAGGTAGGGATCGAACTTCTGCGTGATGACCCGATAGCCCATGGATTTGAGCAACAAACCGATGGAGGCGGTGGCGATCCCTTTGCCCAGGGACGAAAGTACGCCGCCCATCACGAATATGTACTTTGCCATTCTATCTCCTGCTCAGGAGTGCCGGTGCATCGCCAGGGGCATCACTGACGAAGCACCAACGCAGCTTGATCTTGCTCAAAGCAAGGGTTTCAGTTCAGTGAAGGATTCGCGGATCGAGCGCAGCGTATAGTCCAAATCCTCGTCCGTGTGCCGGTAGCAGATATAGCCGTGGTGATAGGGCTGCAGGAACACTCCGCGACGGATCAGCTGGGTGTAAAACTCGGTCCGGAGTGTCTTGTAAAGACCTGTATCGTCCTTGGGGAAGGTGATGAAGGGCATCCAGGGAGCGCCGCTGAAGCGGGCTGGAATTCCGGATTCAGTTACGATCTTTTCCAGTTCCGCACCAAATCTGCGGCCCTTTTCCGCGATCACGTCCAGGACCTTGTCCCGCTGCAGGATCTCGATCGTTTTTAGAGCCGCGATCTGGGCATCGCTATTGGGGAAGAAGGTGGAGGAAAGGAACACCTTGTCGGCCAGAACGCTCATCACTTCACGCTTTCCGACCAGCGCCGCGATGGCGTAGCCGTTGGCCATGGCCTTACCGAAGGTGGCCAGATCCGGCGTCACGCCAAACAAAGCCTGAGCGCCGCCGATGTGACAGCGGAAGCCGCTGCGGATCTCGTCAAAGATCAACACGCAGCCATATTTGTCCGCCAGTTTGCGCACGCCATCCAGATAGCCCGGTTTGGGCATTTGCACTTCCGCGGCCAGAGGATGGCCCACAGGCGTCACGATGATCGCGGCCATGTCGTCAGCATTGCGTTTGAGGATGTCTTCCAATTGATCGAGGTCGTTGTAATGAAACTCGATGATGTCCTCGTAAAACTTCTCGGGGATGCCGCCCTTGACTTCCACGCACCAGTCATGCCAGCCGTGATAACCGCAACGGGCGATCTTGAGCCGGCCCGTATAGGCGCGGGCGACCCGGATGGCGATGGTGGTGGCGTCACTGCCGGTCTTGACGATCGCCGCCATGTCGCAACAGGGGATGACCTCTTGCAGCTTGTGCACCAGTTCGTTCTGCGTCGCCTGGGTGAGCGAGAAACAGAAGCCTTTGTTTTTGATCTGATCGATCACCGCGTTGTCGATCTCGTCCTCGCCGTAGCCCAGGATGATCGGCCCGTAGGCGCAGAGGTAGTCGATATACTCGATGCCGTCAACATCGACGATGCGGCCGCCTTTGCCGCGGTCGAAAAAGATCGGATACTCTCCCTGGACAAAGTTGTAGGGCCGGCGGATACCCGCCACGCCGCCCGGGACCAGGGTTTGCGCCTCGGCAAACAAGGCCATGCTTTTATTCAGTTTCAGATGATCTGCCATGTATTTCCCCTTTACATTTGCCACAGAGAAGCGATGCCCATGCCGCCGCCGATACACAGCGCTGCCAGGCCTTTACTGACCTGACGTTTGCGCATTTCATGCAAGAGAGTGACGATGATCCGGGCTCCGCTGGCGCCAATGGGATGGCCCAAAGCGATGGCGCCGCCGTTGACGTTGACGATATCCGGATCGAGTGCGCCCAGGCCTGACTGCTCCAAGCCCTTGAGCACCGCCAGAGACTGCGCGGCAAAGGCATCGTTGAGTTCCGCCAGTTGGATGTCGGAGAGAGTCCAGCCGGTCTTTTTGAGCAGTTTGGTGATCGCCGGAACCGGCCCGTAGCCCATGATCGCGGGATCCACGCCGGCCGAGGCGCTGTCCACGAAAGTGGCCAACACGGGCAAATTCAGTTCTGTGGCCTTGTCTTCGCTCATCATCAGCAGCATGGCCGCGCCGTCGTTGATGCCGGAGGAATTGGCCGCGGTGACCGTCCCGTCGGGCTTGAAAGCCGGCTTCAACTTGGCCAGGCTCTCCGCTGTGACGCCCGCTCTGGGCATTTCATCCGTGGCGATGACCAGCGGATCGCCCTTGCGTTGCGGAATGACGATGGGCACGATCTCGTCCTTAAAGCGGCCGCCGGCCATGGCGGCTTCGGTCTTGTTCTGGCTGCAACTCGCGAAGAGGTCCTGCGCCTCACGGCTCAGACCGTGTTTGGCGGCGAGGTTCTCCGCCGTGATGCCCATATGGCAGTTGTTAAAGATGTCGGACAGGCCGTCGCGGATCATCAGGTCAACCAGTTCCTTGTTGCCCATTTTTCCTCCCCAACGCGTGTCCAGACTGGCGTAGGGGATCTGGCTCATGTTTTCCGTGCCGCCTGCCACGATGATCTCCGCAAAGCCTGCTGAGATTGTCAGGGCGGCCAGGGTCACCGCCTTCATACCGGAACCGCAAACCTTGTTCACGACGTAGGCGGGGATGTAATCCGGCAATCCGGCGCGGATGGCCACCTGGCGGGCGATATTCTGGCCCTGGCCGGCTCCGCAGACGTTGCCCAGGATCACTTCGTCGATTGATTCTGGTTTGACACCGGTTTCAGCCAGCAAGGCCTTGAGCGTTTCCACCCCCAAAGCCGCGGCTGACACGTCTTTGAAGGCGCCGCCGAAATTGCCGATCGGGGTGCGCTTGGCTGATACTACCACTGTTTTACGCATGGATTCCTCCCTCTGTTAATTGTTTTTTTGACACTTTAAAACCGACCGGGTTTTGGTCAACTGCAATTTTCAGCTCCGCCGGTCCGGCTATCGGCTATTCGGGAGCTGAGATCGCGTTCACAGGGCAGCCCGAATAGTCGGCTCCATTCCCGTTCTTGCAGATGCCACAGTTGATGCATTTCTTGGGATCGACGACCGCCTTGCCGTCCACCATTGCAATGGCGCTGACGGGACAGACACTCACACAGAGTTCGCAGCCGATGCAAATACCTGGGTTGACTTGATAAGCCGTTGAGACTTGTTTCGCGGCCACTGGCTGGCTTGGCGCATGGGCCGCTGGATTTTTCAGCGTGGCGGTGGGCTTCTGACTTGGCTGTTGCGCGGGCGGAGCGGTCTGGGGGCCGGCAGATCGCGCGGCCAGAGAGTCCGGGACAGGCTCCGTCTTGCGTGGGGGGATTCGGATCGGATCCACGCAGCGCCGGCAGCCGATACATTTTTTGGCGTCGATTACCGCCTTGCCGTTGACCATTTTTATCGCGTCCACGGGGCAGATATTGACTGCCAGCTGCCGCGGAAAGATGTTCAGGGCGGAGAGCAGCAGCAGGGCCATGATGGCGGCCAAGAGCGCCGTTACGACGATGATTACTGTTGTTCGCATTCGCATTCCTCGCTGTAGGTGCCCGGCTTGGGGCAATGATCGGCGCAGAGTCCGCAATGGATGCAATTGCGGTTGTGGACATACTCACTCTCGGCGATATTGATGTTCATCGGGCAATAGAGCATGCAGACTCCGCAATCGGTGCAGCGTTCCAGATTGCGCCTGATCTTGCGGCGGCGGATGCCCACCATTTCGCCCAGCCACTGGAAGATGTTCATCAAAGCCGCGTAGGGGCAGAGAAAACGGCACCAATCGCGGTCACCAAAAAACGCTTTGAGCAGGATCAGGGCCATGACCGCCACACCCGGCGCGACCAGCCGTCCCAGCAGGGAAAGCCCGTAAAAGGGGCAGAGGCGGATAAAGAT
>CAYXEF010000007.1:23663-32709 GCA_964463825.1 uncultured Candidatus Cloacimonadota bacterium
CCCGAAACAAACCAGGGCGTAGGGACAGGCCTGGTGGATGATCTGGCGTCCGCCCAGGATAGTCAGAACCAACCAGGCGAGGGAGGCCGCCAGCGCGGTCACCTGGACCACGCGGCGGATGATCTGCGTTCTGCTTGCTTTCATATTTCTCTGTATCTGCTCCAACTTGTGCTCAAGGAATGCGAATCCATCACTCCAGAGCCCGCTTCCTGTCAATGAAAAAGACGTTTCCCCACGTCTTGGTTGACCAGTCCGTGGCTTGGGCGGAGCAGCGTCCGCCCGGACCAGGCCTGCGGTTTTTATTGCTCCTGCCTTGCCGCCGTGTGATCTGCCAGTGGGAAGTTTCCCGAACACTTCCCCTGAAACGCAGGGGAAGTATTGGGCGAGTATAGGAGTGGTTCAGGAGAGAGGCGCAAGGAGGGAGCGGGGCTTTGCCGTCTGTCCATTTCAAGCAGTGGCGCGAGGGAAAAAAGAACGGCGGATCCAGATGAATCCGCCGCATATCACTAGGTTTGGGTGGATCAGATCAGGCCTTGGTCCATCATGGCGTTGGCGACTTTGATGAAGCCCGCCACGTTGGCGCCCTTGACGTAATTGATGAAGTTGCCTTCCTTGCCGTAATTGACACATTGGGCGTGGATGGCTTTCATGATGCCGTGCAGTTTTTCATCCACTTCATCGCGGGTCCAGGAGATGCGCATGGAGTTTTGCGTCATTTCCAGACCGCTGGTGGAGACGCCGCCGGCGTTGGCGGCTTTGCCGGGACCGTAGAGGATCTTGTTGCCCAAAAACACCTCCACGCCTTCCAGGGTGGTGGGCATGTTGGCGCCTTCGGAGACGCAGACGCAGCCGTTTTTGACCAGGGTCTTGGCCTCTTCGCCATTGATTTCGTTCTGGGTGGCGCAAGGTAGGGCGACTTCGCCGGGGATGCCCCAGGGACGCTGTCCTTCGTAGTACTTGACGCCGAATTCATCCGCGTATTCCTTGATGCGGCCGCGTTTGATGTTTTTGAGTTCCATCAGGAAATCCCACTTCTCGCCCTTGATGCCGTCAGGGTCGTGGATGAAGCCGTCGGAATCGGAGGCGGTGACAACCTTGCCGCCCATTTGGTTGACCTTCTGAATCGCGTATTGGGAGACATTGCCGCTGCCTGAGACAAGGACGGTTTTGCCCGCAATGCTTTCTTTTCTGGTTTGCAGCATCTCTTCGGCGAAATAGACGGTGCCGTAGCCGGTGGCTTCCGGGCGGATCAGGCTGCCTCCCCACTCCAGGCCTTTGCCCGTGAGCACGCAGGTGAACTCGTTGGTGACCTTTTTGAACATGCCGTACATGTAGCCGATCTCACGTTTGCCGACGCCGATATCACCGGCGGGCACGTCGGTGAACTGGCCGATGTGGCGGAACAGCTCGAGCATGAAGGAATGGCAAAAACGCTGGACCTCTTCGTCGCTGCGGCCGCGGGGATTGAAGTCCGAGCCGCCTTTGGCGCCGCCCATGGGCAGGGTGGTGAGGCTGTTTTTGAAGATCTGTTCAAAGCCCAAAAACTTGAGGATGCCGAGGTTGACGCTGGGGTGGAAGCGCAATCCGCCTTTGTAGGGTCCGATGGCGCTGTTGAATTCGATGCGGTAGCCCCGGTTGACCATGACCTCGCCGCTGTCCGTCTGCCAGGGCACGCGGAAGATGATGACGCGTTCCGGCTCGACGATGCGATCCATGATCTTGGCTTTCTTGTACTGGGGATTGGAATCGTAGACGTCCCAAATGGTTTCGATGACTTCCGTGACTGCCTGGATGAATTCAGGCTGGTCGGCGTTTTTGGCCGATACTTGATGCAGAAATTCGTGTTTGGTCATGGGTAAACTCCTGTGCGTTTTTATTATCTATGATGACATTGGTTATGCACTGACGTTATGCCCGAATTGCCCTTGCGGGCGGGAATTGAAACCGGGTCAAGCATATAAGTTCGCATAAAAATCACTTAAGAATCACGGCGTTTTTTCCGTCAAACAAAAACTTCATGGAACCCGGATTTTTTTTCACCAGGAAGAATTCGCCTTCGGCAACGCTCTCCAGTCCGGCCAGGTAATCCCAGGCCAGGTAGTCGTTTACGGCCTTGTCCCAAACGGTGAGGTAGCCGACGTTCATGCTGAAGAGATTGTGGAAGAAATGTGAACCGTGTGAAGCCTCGATGGACATATTGGGCAGGACGACCTCGACGATGATCTGGGCGTTGCAGATTTGGCTCCAATTCACCGGGATACCCAGAAACCTGTCGCTGGAGCCCCAGCGTCCGGGCCCGATCAGGACATAGCGGATGTTTGCGCTGCGCAGGGACTGGTTGAGAGTGTCCAGCTCGCGGGCCATGTCCTCGGTTTTGACGATGTTGAAGCGCTCGGGCGGGATGTAGACGATGGTGTCCAGGCTAAGATTGATATCGCTGCCCAGGGCATAGGAGGAAAAGACGATGAGGTCATCCTGTTTGTTTGTGTATTGTTCCAGGTTTTGGGAGTAATGATGGATGTTGACCGCGATGGGGCGGACCTGGAGGAGGTGGAAGGTGGCGAGGCCGGTATGGTCGTCCACGTCGAAGGCGAACTCCATTTCGATCTCGCAACCCAGCACCTCCCGGCCCAAGAGCAGCAGGTCGCGGATAATCGGCGCCAAGGGGTATTCAGCGTAATGGAGGAGTTTGCGGTAGGTGATGACGCGCGGACCGGGGAGATTGCGTCCGTCCTTGAATTCCTTGTTTTCGTAATCCCAGACTGAACTGAGCAGGCTGAGACTGGTCTCGCAGAGTTGTTGTGAGACGCGGATCCTTTCCAGAGAGGCGTTTTCGCCCTGGATCAGGTCGAACTCCGCCAGTTCCGGATTGATCGAATAAAAGTGCCTCTGGGCGGATTCGACGATATCGGTGGCTTTGAACATGTCCTTGTTCGGGTATCTGGGGCAGAAGGCGAAGGTGCGTTCACGTTCCACGGCGGTTTTGCCCAGGCCGGTGGAGAGCGTCACGACGCCATCCTCATGGATCATGTTGGTGCCGGGGTAAAAATTGTAGGATTGCGCCACGCCGGAGACGAGGGGGTAAAAATGGGCGCCGTGGGCCGATCCCGCGACCTTCTGGATGATGACGGCCATTTTTTCTTCACGGGCGGGGATGTGCAGCTGTTCGCGGTAGACGCGGGCGGATTTCTGAAACATCGAGGAGTAGACGAGTTTGATGGCCTGGATCAGCTGTTCCAGCCTTACTTGCGGATCGGGGTTGCTGTTGGGGATGAGGTAGGTGCGGAAGACTCCGGCGAAAGGATTGGCGATGGAATCCTCGAGGATCGAGGAGGAACGGATCGCCAGCGGAAATGTTCCCTGTCCGATGATCTGCTCCAATACGGGTAATACGGCCCGCGGCAGGTCGCTATTAAGGAATAGGGCGTCGATATCCGGATCGGACATGGTGTCGTCATCAGCCAGCGCGTCGAGGGCCGGATTGGCGGCCAGATAGGCATCGAAGACTCCGGTGGCAAGAACGGCAGCCACCGGGACGCTGATCTGGACCTCGGGATACTTCTCGATGATGTTGCTATAGCGGTTGAGCACCACATTGAGGAAGGCGAGGCCGCGTCCCTTGCCGCCGATGGAATCGTCGCCGACCTTGTAGATCAGGTTGAGGCGAAAATCGCTCTCCGCGTTCCAATCCTGGATCTTTTCGCGACGGCGATAGGAGATGAGGGACTCGAAAACCTCGTTCAGGCGTTCGCGCAGCAGGGGGGCTTCGCTGATGTCGCGGAAACGGTCCACATACTGGGCCAGGGCGAGTTCCGCATGATTGCGCAGCCAGTTGAAGATATGCCGGTTGGAATAGTGGTAAAGCAAACTCTCGTCCGGGATCTGATTGATCTGACTGACTAGCCCGATCAGGGATTCCGCTTCGCCGACCGGGGTGGAATCGGGTAGGCGGAAGACGAACTTGCCGAAGCCGATCTCAGTTTCCAGCCAGCGTCGGAGGCGGCTCTTGAGGCCGGGCAGATCCTTGTAGAGGAATTCTCCTTCGTTGCTGGTGACGATGTCGTGGTACATGGGATTGAAACTCTGAAGCAGGAAGGGCAGGCTGGCATTGTGTTTGCGTATGTACTGCAGGAATTTGAGACCGCCGTCGCGGTAGGATTGGCCAAGGTAATGGTAGTTGACGTTGCTGATGATGCCGATGATGTTTTGCGAGTGTTGTTCGTAGAAGGCGACCGCGGCTGAGAAATCGTGAAGCAGCATCACGCGCGGCCGGGCGTTGATGTAGAGCGTTTTGTTGATGTCCTGGTGTTCGCGCTTGATCACGGCCTGGTTGAGCTGCATGACCTGTTCCTGCAAGAGCGGCAAAAACTGCGAGTAATAGGGGATGAAGGTCTCCACCACCAGGACGATGGGCACGGGCAGCAGGGCGACGTCATGCTCGATGTTGCGGATCGTCTCCCATTGCTTGATGATGGCCAGCACGAGTTTGGAATCGCCATTCCAATAGAAGAAATCCTGCACTTCGCGCAGTTCTGGCAGGTGGTTTTCCACGAACATCAGATCCTGTGGCGCGCCCATCAAAAAGAAAATGGGGATGTCCGGCCGCAGTTTCTTGATCGAACGGACCAGTTCCAGCGCGATCAAGCGCATCGAGGCGAGGTGGACGATGATGATGTCTATCTGCTCCAGTCCGAGCAGGTTCATGGTGCTTTCCAGCGATGAGGAATGGAAGATGGCGGGCTGGGTGGTGAGGTTCATGAGGTGGAAATCCTCGGTCACCTGTTCCGCCAGAAAGCCGTCCACTTCGAAGACGAAAGAGTCGTAAAGCGATGCCACCATCAGGATGTGGCGCACGCGGAAGGGCATCAGTTGATCGAGTAACTCGAGCTCGCGGGACCAGTAATTGGAAGCGATCACAGGATGCCTCGCGAGACGGGGTTCAGGCAGTTCGTCAATCCGCTCATGGTCGCCTCCGGGCTCACTTGTGGATCACAGCCATCCCGGTTTTGCCGTCCATCCGCACCACCAGTGGATGGTCAAATTCGAGGTGGACGAAATAGTCGCCCCGCTCGCGTTCCGGCTGCGCCAACAACCAGTCCATATCCACATAGTCCGTGCTGGAGACAAAGGGGATGGTGAAGTAACCGACGTTCATCGCCACCAGGTTGTGGAAGAAATGAGTTCCCTGCGAGGCCTCGACAATGAAGTCGCGCAGCCCGGTTTCCAGGATGACCTTGGCGCGGTTGATCTGTGGCCAGCGCACGGGGATGCCCAAAAATTTGTCGCGGGAGCCCCAGCGTCCAGGCCCGATCAGAATGTAGCGTTTGCCCAGCCGGGCCATCTTCTCGTTGAAACGCTCTATTTCATCCTGCATTTCGATGGTCCGGGTCTTGTCGAAGTGGCGCGGATCGATGTAGACGATGTCCGTGAGGTCGTTGATCACGCCGTTGCCCATGCCGTGTTCGGTATACATCAGAAGTTCGCTTTTAACCAGCGTATCGGGGTCGATGCGGTAGGCGTCAGTATTGACGGAAAGGGGCCGCACCTGCAGGATGTAGAAGGTGGGTTTGCGGTTGTAATTGTGGTCGTAGTCCAGATCCACGGCAAACTCGATCTCGACCGGGATACCCAGGGCGATCTCTCCGATCTCCAGTAATTCCGCAATGATGGCTGCCAGTGGAAACTGGTTGTATTTAATGATACCGGAAAAAGTCAGCACCTTGAGGCCGCGCTCTTCCAGGTTGTCCGTCAGGCGGTAGTTATCGTAATCCCAGACCGAGGCCAGGTAGCGCAAGACGCCGTGCTTTTCGGCGTCCTTGAGGTTGAGTTTGGCCAGCGTGATCTCTTCGCCTTTGGTCAGGTCAAAGTCGTTTGTGGCCAGATCCAGGGCGTAGAATTCCTTCTGTGCGGATCTCACCATCTCCGTCTGGGGCAGCATATCCGTCTCCGGATAGCGTGGGCAGAAGCGGAAGTTGAGTTTACCCTCGACCACGGACTTCCCCAGGCCGAGTGCGATATTGGCAATACCGTCAGTATGCTGCATATTGCCGGTGGGGTAAAAGTTGTAGGATTGCGCCACGCCTGAGATATGAGGATAATAATGACTGGCGCCCTTGAGCGAGCCGACCGTCTCCTGGATGATCACAGCCATTTTTTCCTCCTCCGCCTTGAAGTTCAGCGCCTCCAGAAAATTGCGCGCGTCGCTCAGATAGACAGAGGCGAAGACCAGTTTGATGGCGTCCATCAGTTGGCGCAGGCGATAGAGCTTGTCCGGGTGGTTGTTGGGAAGCATGAAGGTGCGGTAAACCCCGGCCAGAGGCTGTGCCTGCGAGTCCTCAAGCAGGCTGGAGGAACGCACCGCGATCGGGTAATGCACCCCTTCCAGGTAGATCTCCAAACGTTTCACCAGCGGTTCGGACAACTGACCCTGGATGAAGATGCTGTCGATCTCTGCGTCGCTTTTACCCTGGACATGGTCCGGGATCTCGTTGGCCTCCACGAAGCGGTCGAATTCGTTGGTCCCAATGATCGCCGTGCTGGGCAGGCTGACGCTGATGTTTTCGAATTTCTTTTCGAACTCCATGGTGCAGAGCAGCGCGTTGAGGAAGGCCAGGCCTCGTCCCTTGCCCCCGAGAGATCCTTCGGCCAGGCGGATGATCTGGTTCATCTCAGTCAGAGACACGGCATCGAAATTGATGATCTTGCCCTTGTTCTTGTCGATGCGCACGGTGCGGAAGGTGTGATGCAGAAACTGGCGCAGTTCTTCCTTGCTGGCGAAATCCTCCACCTTCATTGGCCGGATGCGTTTGGCGATCTGCACTTCCCCGTGCGCGATCAGCCAGTTTGAAAAGTGGTTGAACTTGCTGTGGAAAAGCACGGATTCCTCCGGAACCTGCAGGATCTTCTCCTCAAACTCCGCAATGTTGGCGGCTTCGGTGATCACCTCACCTGCCGCGTTGCGGAAAACAAAATTGCCAAAGCCAAGGTTGTAGACCATGAAATTCCGCAGCTGGGCAAAGAGGTTTTTGGAATTCTTGTTCAGGAAATGCACCCCCAGTTCCTGCGCGTTCTTTTCGTTCTCGTCCTCGGAGGATTGGAGGATCATCGGCAGGTCACTGTTTTCCGCCTTGATCTGGCGTATGAGTTTGATCCCGGCCTGGGCTTCGACCTCACCGCCTACTTTATAGCGTACATCCGAGATCAGGCAGAGCAGGTATTCCTTGTAGCGTTCGTAGATGGCCATCGCTTCGTTGAAATCATGCGCCAGGATCACCTTGGGCCGGATGCGCATGCGCAGGCGCTTGTTGATATCGCTGACCTCCTCTTCGATCAGTTTCTGCGTCTGGCGCATCACCACGCTGTAGAGCGATGGCAAAAACAGGGAGTAATAATGCACCGAGTCTTCCACCAGCAAAATTACGCGTACCAGGCCGTGCGTGGTGTCGAAGTCCACGTTCATCCGGTCCTCGATGTTTTTGACCATGGCCAGGAAAAGCTTGGTATCACCGTTCCACAGGAAAACATCGTCGATAAAGCGTTTGTCTTCCGGGTGGTTTTCCCAGATGATGTAATCCGACGCGACATTGAGCAACAGCAGCACCGGCAGATCGGGATTGGTCTCTTTGATTTGTTTCGCCAGTTGGAAGGGGCCGATCTCGCCGATGCGCATCATGGTGATCACCAGGTCAAAGCTGCGTTCCCTGAGTTTGGCCAGCGCGTCGGCGCCCGTGGGGACACTGGTGATGCGGGGAGCCGTGGTCAGATTCAACTGGCGGTACTCGCCGAAGATCTGTTCGCTCAAGCGGCCGTCCTGCTCGAAGATGAACGCGTCGTAAAATGTGGAAACCAGCAGAATGTCCCGCACCCTCTTTTGCATCAGTTGATGAAATATGTCCTCGCCGAACTTGAACTTGTTGTAGTAATAGTTCAATTCATCCATCTTCATAAGCTCTACCTCTCAAAGCGTCATTGAACTGGAGGGACAAAGTTCGGACGGGGCGATTGTGTCAATAAAAAACACGCGGCACAGCGGACCGGGTCGCTTGCCCTCTATTGTCATCCCGGGCTTGACCCGGGATCCAGTATGCCGGCTGGATTGGGGGAAGGTGTTCCCAAGACGTAAAAAGGCTGGCAACCGCCAGCCAGTCTTGTTCGTCTGGAAGCTGAACATTAGTTCGGTGGGGACCGATCGTCAATCCCGAACATCAGTAACGGGACCCTGGAAACACAAATCCACTTTGCGAAACCGCTTCCAATCGTCGGCGGATCAGGGCATATCCCAAGCCGTTCAGGTCCTGGGCTGAATGATACACCTTACTTCTTGACTGTTTTCTTGGGAGCCGCTTTCTTGGGGGCGGGCTTGGCCACAGTCTTTTTGGGAGCGGGTTTGGCCACGGTTTTCTTGACCACGGGTTTGGTCACTTTCTTGGGAGCCGCCTTCTTGGGGGCGGGCTTGGCCACGGTCTTTTTGGGAGCCGGTTTGGCCACGGTTTTCTTGACCACGGGTTTGGTCACTTTCTTGGGAGCCGCTTTCTTGGGGGCGGGCTTGGCCACGGTCTTCTTGACCACAGGCTTGGTTACTTTCTTGGGAGCGGCCTTTTTGGGGGTGGCTTTGGGTTTGGTCGTTTTCTTGGGGGCGGCTTTGGGCTTGGCGGCCGTGGTTTTCTTGGGGGCGGCCTTGGTGGTCTTCTTGGGAGCCGCTTTCTTGGGGGCGGCTTTGGGCTTGGCGACTGCAGGTTTGCTAAGTGCCATGGTTCTTTTCTCCTTGCTTGAGTTTTGTTTGTTCCAACAAGTTGTGAGTCAAGGTCTATTAGTTCCTATAAAATAGAGTGTTAAAAACACGTCAAGCATTTTCTTGCAAATCGCCTGTATTGCTCTAAACTTATACCGGGCATAGGCTTGCTGATACAACCCCAAAACCTCTTCCAGAGAGCTTTTGACGCCCGTCCTGTCAGCTGGTTACAGCTCATCGTTACTTAGCTTGTCATACATAGATCTGGCTCGTCGTTATGGTACCAAGCACGGTAAATATGCGAGCGATGCCGCC
>CAYXEF010000007.1:32809-35705 GCA_964463825.1 uncultured Candidatus Cloacimonadota bacterium
TTATCCGCAAATGAGGAGCCAGTATGAAGCAAACTTTGGCAGTGTTACTGATCCTGCTGGCCGCGTGGGGCTTGCTGACCGCGCAGGATTTTTACGACATCGAAACCGTCAACGACATTCATCTTTATTTCACGCAGGCCAACTGGGACCAGATCCTGGACGCCTTGTACGCCGCCGGCAACGAGGAGCGGCTGATCGGAACCGCGATCATCAATGGAGTGACCTACGACAGCGTGGGCGTCCGCTACAAGGGCAACAGTTCCTACAACCCCAACCGCAACAAGAATCCCTTCAACATCAAACTGGACCATGTGATCGAGGATCAGACCATCGGGCCCTATGGCACGATCAAACTGGCCAATGGCTTCTCCGATCCCTCCTTTGTCCGGGAGACGCTCTCCTACGAGATTGCGCGCAAGTACATGCCCGCCTCGCGCGCCAACTACGCGCGGGTCTATGTCAACGATGTCCAGATTGGCGTCTACACTTCGGTGCAGGATGTGGATTCCTATTTCATGAACGAGCATTTCCACTGCGGCGGCCAACCGCGCTTCAAGTGCGATACCAACACCTTCAACGCCATCCCCATCTGGGGCTACCTGGGCGCGGATTCGCTCGCTTACGCTCAATATTACGGGATCGAGTCCGATTACGGCTGGGCCGACCTGCTCAATTTCACCCATACCATGAGCAACAACCCCGCCAACCTCGCCGAGGTGCTGAACATCGACCAGAACCTGTGGATGACCGCCTGGGACAACCTGCTGGTGAATATGGACTCGCCGATCCAGGTCTTTCACAACTTCTATCTCTTCGTGGACGCCAACGACCGTTTCAATCCGCTGCTCTGGGATTTGAACATGTCCTTCGGAGGCTTTCCGGCTTCCGGCATCGCCGGCATCACCGGAATGCAGCAAATGGATCCCCTGCGCAATTCCACCAGCAACACCTTTCTCCTGCTCAGCCGCGTGCTCTCCAACGCCCGCTACAAAAAGCAGTATCTCGCCCACATGCGCACCATGATCAACGAAAATATCGCCAACGGCTGGTACGCCGCCCGCGCCGCAGAATTGCAGGCGATCTGTGGCCCTTATGTCCAGAACGATCCTAATTTCTTCTATACCTACGCCAGTTTTGTCGCCAACCTCAACAACTCCGTGACCGGAGGATCTGGCGGGCCTCCCGGCGGACAGTCCATCCCCGGTATCACGCAATTGATGAACGCCCGCGCCAACTATCTGCTCAATCATTCCGCCTTCGCCGGTACCGTGCCCACGCTTACGGCGATCGAGCACTCGCCGCAGGTTTTGTTGCAAAACTCCAGCGCGAACTTTACCCTGACAGCCACAAACGCGACTTACGCCCAATTGGGAGTGCGGCAAAACCACGCCGGCAGATTTGCATATCACCCGATGTTCGATGACGGCGCGCACAATGACGGCGCGGCCGGAGACGGTGTCTGGGGCGTCAGCATTGATCTGGTCTTTGGCAACCTGGAATACTTCGCCTGGGCGGAAAACGCCGCTCAGGGCGCTTTCCTGCCTGCCCGGGCGGAATTCGAATTCTTCAGTGCGGAAGTGATCAGCCAGCCGGGCGAGATCCTGATCAACGAGATCCAGGCCAGCAATGCCTCTTATGCCGATCCCAACGGCGAGTATGACGATTGGGTGGAGCTCTACAATCCCCAGACCTATCCGGTGGACATTGGCGGCATGTATATGACGGACAGCCACTACTCCAACGGCATCTCCGCCTGGACGCAGATTCCCACGGGCTTTCCGACCCTCACCACGATCCCACCGGGAGGCTTCCTGATCGTCTGGTACGACGAGGATCTGGACCAGGGTCCGCTGCATATCGACGATAAACTCGGCGGCGGCGCTGATTCTGCGTACTTGATCGACAGCGATGGCAGCACCGTGATCGACAGCAAAGCCTGGGTGGAAGCCGATGGACTCGGCACGGATGACGTCTCCCTGGGACGCTATCTCGACGGTGGCAACAGCTGGCTGTTGTTTGGCGCGGGTCAGACCTATCCCTGCACGCCCGGCGCGCCCAATGCTCCAACGGCGAACATCCCGCCCATCGTGGCTTATATAGATTACACACCCTGGCCTCCACCAGCCGGCGTTCCAGTGACCATCACCGCCACCGTGACCGACGAGGATGGTTTTCCGGATGTGGTCAATCTGGCTTGGAAATACAGTACGGACGCGGATTATACCTTCATTGCCATGAGTCCCGTCGAAGAGTGGTATCAGGCCGTGATCGGCCCCTTCGCCCAGGACGCGGTGATCGACTACTATATCAGCGCCACCGACGAGCTCGGCGCCATCACGATTTCTCTGGACTACCGGCTGTTTATCGGCTATCAGCGGCCTGACCTCTTGATCAATGAACTGATGCCCTCCAACACCGCGACCATCATCGACGATGCGGGAGAATACGAAGACTGGGTGGAGATCTACAATCTCGAGGATGCTCCCGTCGACCTTGCCGGGTATTATCTGATGGACGACCACTACGATTTTGGCTTGGGCGCATACTCCATTTCCGCCATTCCCGCGGGTTTTCCGGCTCAGACCACCATTTCCGCCCACGGCTATCTGATCGCCTGGTTTGACGAGGATTTGGACCAGGGACCAATGCACATCGACACCAAACTCGGCGCCTCAGGCGATGCCGTTTTCCTGCTGGCCCCGGACATGATCCATGTCCTGGATCAGATCACTTATGAGGATCTGACTGGCCTGACCGCCGATGTCTCCTATGGGCGCTATCCCGATGGAACCGACGGCTGGCAGTTGTTTGGCCCGGGATTCGCACATCCGGCCACACCGGGCGCCACCAATGGCGGTACCCCCAATGACGATCCCGCCGCGCCAGGTCTTCCGGT
>CAYXEF010000007.1:35805-50981 GCA_964463825.1 uncultured Candidatus Cloacimonadota bacterium
AAACAAGGCTCAGGTTCTGTTATCATGGGCGCGCTCCCGATTGGGCTTGTTCCCGATAACTGAACCTGAGCCTTTCTTACATATACAAATCCACGGATTCGCCCTGAGGGCTGCCTCGCCATCTTCTCCCTTGCTTCCTCAATACCTCCCCAAGAAACCAGGGGAGGTATTCGGGGAGTTTATCGGAGGCTTGGGAGCCAGCCTCGAGGAAGAGCTAATCTGGGTACATCATTTCAGCAGGACCATACGCTTGCTTTGAGCGTGGGATCCGTCGCTCAGCCGATAGCTGTAGATTCCAGCAGAGACCTTGTTTCCCCTGGCGTCGGTGCCGTCCCATGTAAATGTATGCAGACCACTGGCCAGGTTTGGTTGGCTCAGGTTTTTCACCAATTGGCCTCGCACATTGTAAACTGAGAGCTGGTAAGCAGGACTGGGATCCTTAATCCGAAGGCAGATGGTGGTGTTGGCGCGGAAGGGATTGGGGAAATTCGGCAATAACTCAAAGGCGCTTGGAGCAAAGATGGAGGGATCGTTTACAGCGACCGGAGCAGGCTGGACAACGGCCACGGAGATGCCGTATCCGGCGCTGAAATCCAGGAAGTTCAGGCTGTCGGGCACCAGGCATTGTCCGTTGCCGTTGTTTCCCCAAGCTACCAGGCTTCCGGAGGAATTGAGCGCCAAAGCGTGAGAACTGCCCGCAGAGATCGCTGTCCAATCATTACCGGGAGGGATGCTATCCGGACCGCCGTATAGGCTGCCCCAGCCGAGGATGTTTCCGGATGTAGTGATGCCCAGGCTGTTGTACGAACCGCCCGATACCTGCGCAAAAGTGAGCCCCGGCGGGACATCGCACTCGCCGGTGTAGTTGGAGCCCCAGGCCAGAACCTGTCCTGTTTCGGTGAGGGCCAGGCTGTGGTCGGCTCCCGCATCACAGGCCACGAAATTGTTGCCGGCGGGAACATTGCACTGGCCGTGGTTATTGCTGCCCCAAGCCACCAAACTGCCATCATCCCGGATTGCCAGAGCGTGGTCATAACCAGCCGCGATAGCCACATAACCCAATCCCGGCGGAGAAGCGCACTGGCCAAGGTCGTTGTCGCCCCATGCCACAATCTGGCCTGTATTTGTGAGGGCGACGGCAAAATAGTCTCCGACCGCGATGGCGGTGAAGTCGTTGCCGGGGGGAACAGCGGACACGGCGTCGTTATCGTAGAGCCAGGAGACCAGGGAGCCATCCTCACGCAGGGCGATGACGTGGGGCCGTCGGGCGTCCACGGCGATGAAATCGTCACCCGGGGGAACACCGCACGCGCCCCAAAAGTTATGACCCCAACAGGCGATGGTGCCGTCGGAACGCAGGGCGATGCTGTGGGTGGCGCCGCAGGCGATGGCGATAAAATCGCTGCCGTCGGGGACATCGCATTGGCCATAGTTATTCACGCCCCAGGCGACCAGAGAGCCATCCGAGCGCAGCGCCAGGCTGTAATTCATGCCAGCGGCGATGGCGGTAAAATCGTTGCCGGCCGGAACGTCGCACTGGCCTGCGGTGTTGTCCCCCCAGGCGATCAGCGAGCCGTCGTCGCGCAGTGCCAGGCCATGATCGCTGCCAGCGGCGATGGCGGAAAAATCGTCACCGGTGGGGACATTGCACTGTCCTTCATAATTATAACCGAACGCCACGATGCTGCCTTCCGCGTTCAAAGCCAGGCCATATTGGGCTCCAGCGGCGATCGCCACGAAGTTGCTGTCCGGGGGAACGTTGTAGATGACCTCGCCCCAGCTGTGGATCGTGCCGTTGGTCCGGAGCACCATGTGGATCCGGAAGCCCGAGGATACGACGGCGTAGTCGTTGCCCGGAGGAACCTGGCACATGGCGTGGTTATTGTTATCGCCCCAAACAGCAAGAGAACCGTCTGGCCTCAATCCCAGGCTGAAGCCCCATCCGGCTGCGATATCAGAGAAGCTGTCACCTGCGGGAATCAGGCAAGCCCGGTAAAAGTTACCTCCCCAGGCGATGTAGGATCCGTCCGACTTCTGGGCTAGATTGTAATTGTAGCCGGCGCGGATCTTGATGTTGTCCGAGCCCAGATCATGGCCTACGACGACGCCCCAACTGACCAGGGAACCCGTTTCCGCGCAGGCATGTGACAAAGTCAACAAGAGTAAAATCGGGATGAGGGTCAGATATCTTGCCATTGTGCTGATCCTAAGCCTAAACATTGACTCCCGGTGGAAGATAACAAACAAGCCCGGAGTCAGTTCCCCGGGCTTGCGATAAGTTTGGATTACTTGACCAGGACCATGCGCTTGCTTTGGGTTTGGGATCCGTTGCTCAGGCGGTACTGGTAGATTCCTGAGGCGACGGCGTTGCCGCGGTCGTCGGTTCCGTCCCAGCTGAGGGTGTGGTTGCCGGGCTCCAGTTTGCCCTGGTGGAGGGTTCTGACCAATTGGCCGCGTTGGTTGAAGATCTCCAGCTTGAAGGGCCGGGTGGCGTCCTGGATGCGGAAGCTGATGCCAGTGGCGGGATTGAAGGGATTGGGATGGTTTTGCAACAGTTCAAACGCGCCCAACGCCGGGGCGTGGGGATCGTCATTAGCCACGGTCTCATTGGAGAGGAGTTGCGCGTAGAGGCCGAGAATTTCGGTCTTGCCGCTGGAGCGGCCGTCCGCCCAGACCACGAAAGCGCTGTTATCGGAAGCGGCGGCCAGGGGATTGTATTGCAGTTTCTTGGCGTCGCAAACCACGGCGCTGCCGGCGGGATCGATCATGTTTCCCGCGGAGCCCACATAGCGGTAATAGATGTCTGATTCGTCGTAGGGATTGTCATAGTCGGTCCAGACGACGGTCATGCTGCCATTGGCGAAGCGCGCGATGCTGGGCGAGGTCTGGGAACTGTCCCGCTGCACCACGAAGGCGCCGAGGTTGCCCCAGAGCGGAGAACCGGCGAGGGAGTATTTTTGGGCGATGATGTCGTGCATGCCGTTGATGTTTTCGCACCAGGCGAAGACGATCTCGTCGCGGAAATCGGGGTGGTCGACCAAGGTCGGTTTTTCTTGCTCGCGGCCATAATCGGCCAGATTGACACCCAGGGGATCCCAAATCCGGGTGCCGTTGGCGGAGAGATGCTGGCCCCAGTAGTTTTGGATGAAGTCGTCTCTGCCGTCACGCCAGAGGACGAAAAGGCCGTCGGTGGTCGGCGTGGCCAGGGGTATGCGCTGCACGGTGTCCCAGCTGGCATGGGTGGAAGCCTTGAGTCCGGCATCCGGCCATCCGGGGGAGGCATCGCCGCTGGCAGCCACTTTTTTCACGTAGATGCTTTGGGTGCCTTCCATGGGGTCGTAGCGTTCCCAGACGTAGTAATCCTGCTTGAGGTCGTTGATCACGCATTCGTTGTTGAGTTCGGCGGTGGTCAGTTCTGAGACCATCACGCCGTCCGGACCCCACATCTTTTGGCCGCTTTGGATCATCTGGCCGTAGACGTGGTAGAAAAAGGACGCGCCGACCTGGTCGTAATTGGACCAGCCGACGTAGAAGCGGTCTGGATCGGGCAGGAAGGACACGCGGGGATCTTTCTGGCGGATGGGGTCGCTGTCGGTGAGTTCGAGGCCGGTGTCGCCCCAGAGGCGGTCGCCGGCGGGGCTGATCAATTGCAGATAGATCTTGGGATTGTCGTTGCGCTTGTCCTCCCAGGCGATGACCACGTGTCCGTCCTGAGTGACCGCCGCGCTGGGGGTGATCTGATCTGCGCCCGTGGCCAGCGTGACCGGGCGGCCGTTGGTCTCCAAAGTCGTGTTGCCGTTGGCATCGAGGAACTGGAAATAGATCTGGTAGCCGAGATTGGCCAGGCGGGTGTCCTGCCAGATGATGACGGCGTCGTTGGCGCGGGGCAGGATGAGATAGTTGTCCAAAGGCGTGTCGCCGCTCAGGCCCCAGAACACGACCTGGCCGTTGGCGGCCAGTTGGGCGGTTCCGGCCGCCGAGTAGACCTGGTAATAGATACCCACGCTGCCGTTGCGGATGTCCATCCAATTGATGAAGACATTGCCGCCGGCGACCTTGACCAGCCCGCTGTTCTGCTGGTTGGGGGCGGTGCTTACCTCTTTGCCGCCCGGTTCCCAGAGCGAAGATCCGGTGCTGGAGAGGTGTTGGGCGTAAATGTCGTCATTGGGCGAATTGCCGTTGCGCATGTCATCCCAGACGACGTAGCAGCCGCCGTTGCCGTCGGAATCCATACGCGGTGAGATCTGGGCAAATTCCGCCACGCAGAGGGCCACGCCGTCCGCGCCCCAGAGCAGGGTGCCGGCGGAGGAGATCTTCTGGGCGAAGAGGTCGGGATTCTGGTTGTCCAGCCGGTGGTCTTCCCAGATGATGATGACGCCATTGTCGCTGGTGGCGACGATACGGGGATTGAGTTGCGGCGAGAAGCCGGGGGTGCCGGAATCGCCATAAACGATGAAAGGATCAGGCCACATCAATTGGCCGGCCAAGCTGATCTTCTGGGCATAGATGTCGGGATCGTCGTTGCGCTGATCCTGCCAGGTGAAAACGAAGTCGCCGCCGGAAAGCGCGGCCATGCGCACCTTGCCCTGGTTGCCGGTGGCGTTGGACAAGATCAGCGTCTCCGGCCAGGCCATGGTTCCGGAGGGTAGGAAGCGCTTGGCGTAGATGTCTTCCGCGCCGACATAGGAATAGGTGTAGGCGATGATCAGGCCTCCCTGGCCGTCCGGGAGCATGGTGTTTTGCTCCTCCACGCCCAGGCCATCGGCGATGGGGATGCCGTTGACGGCCCAGACCGGATTGCCGTTGGCGTCCAGGCGCTGGCCGTAAAGGTCTTTGCTGGGATTGCGGGAATCCGACCAGACGATGTAGGCGCCGCCGGCATCATCCGGTTCCATATTGAGCGCGATCTGGACCTCCACGGCTGTGCAGACGGGTTTGCCGCCCGCTTGCCAGAGCAATTGACCCGAGGGGGTGATCTTTTGCGCGTAGACATTGCCGTCCAGATCGTCGGAAAAGTCGATCCAGGCGATGATGAAGTTGTTGTCCGAAGTCATGGTGATGACCGGATCTTCCTGGCGGTCGGGCTTGCCGTCGATGAGGACGGGATCGCCCCAGACCATGTTGCCGGCCGCGTCCACCTTTTGCGCCCAGAGGTCGCGCTCGCCCAGTTTGGTGTCCGACCAGACATAAATGGCGCCGCCGTCGGCGGTCTCGGTCCCGGTGCGGAACCACTCAATATTCACACCCTGGCGGATGGGGACGGCATCATTCCAGACCACCGCCGCGGGCAAAAGGCCAATCAATCCCAGGAGGATGATCAAAATGGCACAGTGTTTCATGTGTCTCTCCTTGGTTGTCGTTACGAGTCTATCCGCCCCGCCTGGTCATGCCGGCCGGGCGCAATTGTGACGAGATATCCCATTTGGTATGCAAGAATCCTTCCAATCTGAGGGAAAGTGCGTTTCAGGCTTTTTCGCCGCCGTAAACCTTCCTGCCGGAGATAAAGGTGGCGGCGACCGAAAACTCGTGTCCGTAGAAGCAAAGGGCGGAGGGCAGATCTGCATCCGGGAGGGGCTGTTCCGGCAGGCGCAGGAGGCAGATATCGGCCTGTTTGCCGGCTTGCAGGGAGCCGATCCGGTCAGCCAGACCCAGGATGGCCGCGTTGCCCAGGGTGACGTGGTAGAGGAGGCGTTCCGGCGCCAGCGGATAAACGCTTTGCCGGTAGTTGGCCAGTTTGGCGTGATAGAGCATGTTCAGGCTGCTGCCGGCCGCCACGTCGCTGCCGATGCCGATGGGGACCCCCTGACGCTCGAGGGCGGGATAATCGAACTCGCCGCTCTTGAGGAAGAAATTGGAATCCGGGCAATGTGCCACTTTGCAGCCGTGGGCGGCCAGAAGTTCGATCTCGCGCTCACTGAGGTGGATGGCGTGGGCGAAGATGGAGTGCGGCGTGAGCAGTCCCATATCAGCGTAGACCTGGGTGTAGGAGGCCTGGCCGAAGCGTTTGTGGACCTGCCTGATCTCTTCGGGGTTTTCGGAGAGGTGGGTCTGGATCCAGGCCCGGTGCTCGCTGGCAAAAACGCCGATCCTGCGCATTAGAGTTTCGCTGCAGGAAAGCGCGAAGCGGGGGGTGAAGACATAGTCCAAACGTCCATCCGGCTGATGCCAGCGCTGCCAGAGTTCCACGCTGCGCGAGTAGGCGTAGTCGGTGCTTTGCTGCAGTTCGGCGGGGCTGTTGGCGTCCATCAGCGTCATGCCGATCAGGGCTCTGGCGCCCAGTTCGGCGGCCGCTTCGAAGGCGATCTCGCAGGCTGTGTCATAGGGAGCGGTATAGATCACGGCGGTGGTGGTCCCTGCGGCAAACAGGGCGTAAAAGAACTCGTGCGCGAGCTCCCGCGCATAATCCGGATCGCGGGACAAGGCTTCCGCCGGGAAGACGTGTTTCCTCAGCCAGGCGAGCAATTCCGGCTCGTAGCGGCCACGGATCCGGTATTGGGACAGGTGCACATGCAGGTCGATCAAGCCCGGCAGCGCCAGACAATCCCTCCTGTCCTCGCAGTCTGAGTCCCGGGCCGGATCAAAGGGCCGGATCCCGGTGATGACGCCATCCGACCAGGTCAGGATCTGGTCTTTGGCCAGATGCAGGCGATCCCGGTCCAGCGGGTTGAGGATATTAGTCCTGATCCTGGGCATAGTCGATTTTCTCGAGCGAGATGAGTTTGCCGTGTCCGAGTCCGAAATGCAATTCCTGAGCGCTCTGGGAGCTGGTGCCCTTGGCTGAGCTGAGTTCCCGGATCAGGGTCCTGGTCTGGCCTTTCTCCTGCAGGGTCAAGCGGACTCTGGTGCCGAAGGCAGGGGAGTTGGGAAAGAGCGGATATTCGCTGGGCTCGCGGATCAGAACCACCTGGCCGCTCTTCCACACGGGTTTGACATACAGAGCCCGGTTGCGGGTGAGAGTGTGGTTGACCAGGATCCTGGCGCCGTTGCCGCTGCCCACCACCAGGTCGGGCAGGCCGTCGCGGTCGAGGTCGGCGCTGGCGTTGCCCCAGCCGTTGTAGACCCGGGCTCCGGCCAGGAAGGTGATATCCGTGAAGGTCCCGTCGCCGTTGTTGCGGTAGAAGTAGGAACGGTCGTTTTCGTAGACGGAAGTGACGAAGAGATCGAGGTCGCCGTCATTGTCGGCATCCAGCCACAAAGGGTCGGAATGCAACTCGTCGTAGGTGATGCCGGCCATTCTGGTCACGTCGGTGAATTGCCAGTACCAGACGGATTCGGAGCCGATCACGCGATGTTGCAGGCCGTCATTGCGCAAGAGCTGGCTGACGTCCGAAAGCTCGATGTAGCGGGGATGAGCGAGGTTGGCGACGAACAGGTCGAGGTCGCCGTCGTTGTCGTAATCGCCCCAATCGGCGCCGATGCTGTGGCCGTAATAGCCATCCTTGTATTTGCCGGCCAGGCCATAAAGGGCAGCCTGATCGACGTAGCCCTCGCCCAGTTTTTTCCAGCAGAAATTGCGGTTGAGACGGTAGTTGGTGACCAGGATTTCCTGCTGGCCGTCGTTGTCGAAGTCCGCCGGCGCCACGCCGCGTCCGGCCAGGCCGGGATCATCCGTGTAATCCGGTTTGCGGAATCCGAGCGTTTCCGAGGCGTCGCTGAAATAGCCCTGGTCGTTGTGCCAGAAGAAATCCGGATAGCCGCTTCGCTGCTGCCATTTCTCGTAGTTGGCGGCGTAGAAGGAGGGATAGCCGTCGCGGTCGATGTCGATCCAGGCTGCGCCTTCGGTGGGGAAAGTGTCGTCGATGTCGCCGGCGCGCTCGTTGACCTTTACGAAACGGGTTCCGTCCATGTTCTTCATCAGCGCTTCGCCGAGGCTGTCGGCGTTGTGGGAGATGGTCGCGAAGTCCAGCAATCCGTCGCGGTTAAAATCCGCCCACAGCCCGCCGTTGCTGATCAGATCGGCGACGCCCGCGGAATCTGAGACCGGGCTGAAACTCAGGTCATGGTTGTTGCGGTAGAGAGCGTTGCCGTTGAAGAGCAGGTCCGGCCAGCCATCGTTGTCATAATCCCCGATGGCGATGCGGGTGTAGCGCCGCTCTTCCCAGGGCTGTTCCGCGAATACGATTCCCTTGTACTTCATCAATTTGCGCGGCCAATCGGACAGCGGTGTCTTGACCTTAAGCCGCGTGTGCAGTTGTGCCAGGGCTTGCAGGCAGGCCTCGTCGTATTTCTTACGGGGCGAGCCGTGGACCAGGGATGTGACATAGCTTCCGGCCGCGGCCAAAAGGGATTTGCGGTCGCTGTAAAGCGCTCTGACGCGGCCTCGCCAGTAATGCAGTTCCGCCAGGTCGCCGCGGTCGTTGTCGGCAAATTCGATCGCCCCGAGCATTACGGTCAATTGGCGCGCGTGGGCGTAGGGCTTCTCAAACAGCGCCATTAGCTCGTCCTCGTCGCCGTAAAGTCCATACTCCGCCAACAGTCTGTAATAACCCGCCTTGACCAGCATCAGCTTCACCCGGTTGGCCCATTGCGGCGGCGTGTAGAGGTCATAAAGGACCTGGATGCCTGCTGCTTGGTCCGCGTTTTTATCCGCGTCCTGCAAGAGGCGCGCGGCGCGTTCGAGGATGTCCAGGTTCTCGGTCTCCGGTCGCGCGCGGCGATAGGAGGGGCTGATCAGAAACAACGCTGCGATGTACTGATAGGCGGAATTCCGGTTTCCCTGTTCCGTGATGAGCCGGTCCAGGATCTCGTAATCGCCGGCTCGTGCCAGATGGAACAGGCGGTAGTAGAATCCCACCTGCGCCCATTGGGAGAGCGGAAAATAGTGTTCGAAACGCCCGATCATCGCCAGGGCGAGGGAGTCCGAGGGCTCGACGCTGATCTCGTCGATCCAGGATTTGGCCAGGTCTTCGATGAAGGAATTGTAGCCGCGCAGCTGCCGGATCTGCTCCAGGTAAGCCTCTTCCGGAGTGCCGTAGAGAAAGTAATCGAGCACGATCTTGTCCTGCGGATAGCTGAATTCCTGCTGTAATTGGCGGACCACCTCCGCGACGGCCAGGCTGTCCAGATCGGAGTTTTCGGACAACTGCAGCCATTCCAGCGCGTCATTGAGCGAGTGATGCTGCAGGGCCAGTTTGTCGTGGCAACGCAGGGCCAGGCTTTGATTTTTGGTGCGCTGGGCGTATTCCAGCGCCAGTTCCAGTTCCTCCCGGCCGCCCTCCAGCAGGGCTTCGACCTGGCCTTGATTGCGGGTCAGAAGATCCCACTGCTCCTTGTCCAGCAGCCAGCGGATCTCTTCTGTGGTGAGGGCGGACAGCGCGCTTGCGACGAGCAGTATAGATATCACCAGATACTTCATGATTGGGCCTCCCTGGCCAGGATCATTGCCTCGATCTCGGCCGCAGAAAAGTGATGGGTGGTATTGCAGAAATGGCAGACGGGATTGATCCCGTCACGCATCTCCTTGAGTTCGTTGATATCCAGCAGGGACAGGGCGCGGGCGAATTTCTCCCGTGAGCAGCTGCATTGGTAGCGGATGGGGCGAACTGTCTGGAGTTCGTAATCCTGCCCCGGAAAGACAAAGCGGTTCAAAATCTCGGGGATGGACAAGCCCATATCCATCAGATCCGAGACGTGGGGAGTCTCGCCCAGCCTGGCGATCAGGCTCTCGGCGTCCTCGGGTCGCGCGCCGGGCAGTTGCTGGATGATAAAGCCTCCGGCGGCGCGGATGCGGGCCTGGGGATCGATCAGGACGCCCAGATTGACGGCGGCGGGCAGTTGTTCCGATTGCTCGAAGTAATGCGCCAGATTGTGGGCCAACTCCCCCGGTACCAGCGAGGTGTAGCCGGAGACCGGGCGTTGCAGGGGATGGCTGCGGATGACGCTGAGCGTTCCTGTGCCCAGCTGGCTGAGCGGTTGCAGATTGGCGGCGGCTTCCTCCAGGTATAACCGGGGGCAAAAGGCATAACCGCGAAGTGCCCCGCCTGAGCTGCAGATCACCAGCGCCCCGGCCAGCGGGCCGTCACCATCCAGGCGTAAAGTGACCTCCGCGCCCGCGGACTTGAGATCCAGACTGAGCATGGCCGCGGCGGAGAGCATCTTGCCCAGCAGGAGGGCGTTGACGGGGGAAAGGTCATGCAGGTCCCGCGCCGTCTGTGCCGTTTGCGTGGCGGCAACAGCCAGGATGCGGAAATGTCCCGCCATGCCCCGCCAGAGTTGGTCTTCAGTCTTCATCTACCATCCAATTCGCGGCGATCCGGGTGCCGGGATAATACAGCCCCAGGATCGAGCGGTAGTCCTCTCCGGCTCTGGCCCGGCGCAGCGTGCCCACCTGGCAGAGGCCGACGCCATGGCCGGAACCGCGTCCCTTGATCAGGAGATTGGCGCCCGGAATGATCTCCGCGCTGCCGTCCGGACGCAGGGTATAGGCCCCACGGATATAAAAGAACGACGAGCGGGCGGAGCCGAAAGCCTGGCGGATCTTGTATTCGCTGGTCAGGCGGACGGTCCGCGGTCCGATGAAACTCATATCGGTGATGCGGCCGGAGGAGCCGCGTTTGTTGATCACGATGCGGTTGACGTAGCTCAGCCCCAGATTGGCGGCCAGGGCCTGCCGCGTGATACTCTTTTCCCAGGAGAGCGCCGCCCGTTCCCAGGAACTCGCGCCCTCAAAGGCCAGTGGCGTGTCGATCCAGCGCCGGGCCAGCGGTTCCCTGCTCAGGTCCCACTCCTGTGCCTCCGCTATACAGGTGCTGCCGCTCAGGTGACCGACAGGGGCGCCGTTCCAGATGGAGGCTGAGGAATCCGTCTTACCCCCGCAGGCGCTGTGATAGGTGGCGTCGGCGACACGGCCCTCCGCGAGCAAAATCTCGCCGCGGGTGTCGAGTACTGCAGCCAGGACGGCGTCGTTGAGCAGGTGTTTGCCTTTGTAGACCTGGCAGTGGGTGGTGTTGCAGAGGTCGTAGCCGTCGGCGGTGTGGCGGTTGTAGAGCAGGAGGCTGACCGCGTGGGTGCGCGCCGCCACGGCCTGGGCTTTGAGCGCTTCGGCCGGGGCGTTGTTGCCGATCTCGTTTTGGATCACGCCGGCGACGTAGTCCTCCAGAGGCAGCAGGTGATTGACCACGATACGGGCGCCCACGGTCTTGAGGACGAAATCCCCCTCATAGCCCAATTGCACTCCGCCGAAGGTGACGGGCGTGTCGCAATGCAGATGCAGCGGTGTCTCGAAATAGTGCTCGGAGCCGTCCTGCGCCTTGATCTTCACCCGGGAATTGAGGATGGGGATGCTCTTGATCTGCTGCTCCGGGATGCCGGTCTCCTGAGCGTGGCGGCGGGCCGCGTCCCAGATCTGAAACGTGGTTTCCTCAAAGACCTGACGTTCCCGCCGGATCACGAGCAGCGTATCCTGCCAGGCAAAATACTCGCGCAAGACCCCGCCGGCCTGGCCGGTCCAGGGTTCGGTGCGGTTGAGGAAACCCCACAGCGCGAGATTCTCATCTGCCAGCAATTGTATACTCAATGGTCCCTTGAGCGTACGGCTGATGGGCGAATCCTGCTCCGAGACAGTCAGGACCGGGCTGGCGCCGTCCAGCGTCCCGATCTCCAGTTGCGTGCCCGAGGCCAGCAAGACCTCCGGCCACAACTCCCCCTCGCGGTATTCCGCCGCGAACAGCGCGGACAACAGACCATACGACAGGCAAAGTAACACTTTAACTATCATGCCGTATTTCATATTGGTACAGGCGGATATCTATTTCACGATCGAACCGGGCAGGCAATCCCGGGCGGGGATGACCAGGCTCAATTCGCCCTCGCTGTGCACGGCCAGGATCATGCCTCTGGATTCGATGCCGCGGATCTTGCGCGGTTCAAGGTTCACCAGCATCACCACCTCGCGGCCGCGGATGTCTTCCGCCTTGTAGTGTTCAGCGATGCCGGCCACCAGTTCGCGTTGCTCGAAACCCAGGTCCACTTTGAGGCGGAGGAGTTTGTCCGTCTTGGGCACCGCTTCGGCTTCCAGGATTCTGGCCACGCGGATGTCCAGTTTATCGAAGTCCGCGTAAGGGATCAGGGGCTTGACCGGCCCTGCGTGTACGGGCGGACGCTGATCCGCCGAAACGAACGGCGCTTCGGCGAGCGCCGGTACAACAAACGGCGCTTCGGCGAGCGCCGGTACGGATTTCGCCGGTTCGACGGATGAGGCGGAGTTCTGTTTCAGTCGGGCGATCTCAGCCTCGATGGCAGCGTCCTCCAGTTTGAAAAACAGCGGCTGGGTGGCCTGCAATGAGAATTCCGTCACGCCCGCGGGGCTCTCCCATACGCCGGCCTTAGGCAAGCCCAACATAGCGCGAAGTTTGTTCATGCTGTGTGGGATGATGGGGTAGAGGGCGATGGAGACCAGCCTGAGCAGGGAGAGGCAGACATACAGCGTCTCGCGGACCTGGTCCGTGTCTTCTTTGATCATCGCCCAGGGCTTGCGTTCGTCGAAGAAGCGGTTGCCCAGGCGCGCGATGTCGATGCAGAGTTTGCTGTTTTTCTTCACCTGATATTCGCGGTAGCCGGCGTCGATCTGGGCGTATAGTTCCAGAGCCTCGTCCAGCGTGGCTTGGGCGGCCGGGCTCAGTGATCCGCCCCGGATCTCGTTGCCGAAATGGCGTTGCGCGAAGGCGAAGACGCGGTTGGCGAGGTTGCCCAGGACGTTGTTGAGATCGTTGTTGACCCGGGCCTGGAAATCCTTGAAGGAAAAGTCGCTGTCGCCCTTTTCCGGGGCGTTGGCGGCCAGATAGAAGCGCAGGTATTCGGCGGGGAAGCGCTCCACGAACTCATCCACCCAGATCGCCCAATTGCGGCTGGTGGAGATTTTGTCGCCCTCGAGGTTCATGAATTCGTTGGCGGGGATGTCGTGGGGCAGGCAATAGGTCTGGTTTTGGCCCATGAGCACCGCCGGCCAGATGAGGGCGTGGAAGATGATGTTGTCCTTGCCGATGAAGTGGACCAGCCGGGTCTCGGGATCCAGCCAGTAGTCTTTCCAGCGCTCCGGTTGGCCGATTTTTTGCGCCCATTCCACGGTGGAGGAAATATAGCCGATGGGCGCCTCAAACCACACGTAGAGCACCTTGCCCTCGGTGTCGGGCAGAGGGACGGGGACGCCCCAGTTGAGGTCGCGGGTGATCGGGCGTTCGACCAGGCCCTGCTCCAGCAGGTTGAGCATGAAGTTGCGGACGTTTTCCTTCCAATAGTCTTTCTGGGCGATCCAGCGGGTGAGTTCGGCGCGGAAGTCGTCGAGTTGCAGATACCAGTGCGTGGTCCCGCGGATCACGGGCGCGTTGCCGCAGATCTTGCAGCGCGGCTCTTTCAAGGTCGTGGTCTCGTAGATCTGTCCGCAGGCGTCACATTGGTCGCCCCGGGCGCCGCTGGCTCCGCAGCGCGGGCAGACGCCCTCCACATAGCGGTCGGGCAGATATCTCCGGTCGTGTTCGCAATAGAACTGCCGGGTGTCGCGGGGGATCACGTGTCCCTTGTCATGCAGCGCAGTGAAGAACTGGCGCGAGATCTCGTGATGCGGTGGCCGGGCGGTTCCGGAGAAGTTGTCGAACTCGATGCCCAGGGCGCTGAAGGCGTCGCGGATCGAGGCGTGGTAGCGGTCCACCACCTCGCGCGGGCTGACGCCTTCCTGGTCCGCGGAGATGGAGATGGGGGTGCCGTGTTCGTCCGTCCCGCAGATGTAGATCACGTCCTCGTGATGCAGGCGCAGCCAGCGTACGAAGATGTCCGCCGGCAGATAAGCCCCCGCCACGTGTCCGACGTGCAGTTTGCCGTTGGCGTAGGGCAGGGCGCTGGTGACCAGATATCTCATGGTGTGTCTCCCAGAAAGGCTTGATGCAGGGCCTGGACGCAGGCGGGGACCTGCTCCGAGGGTAACAGCAGTTCGATGGTCATATCGCTGTGTTGGACGCGCCGGAGTTTGTATGGCGCGCAGAGTTCCAAAGTCCGGGCCAGCCAGCCGGGATCGAGGTTGATGCCGAGGCCGACCAGCGTCACGCCGCCCAGGCCTGCTTCGCGCCCGAGGATGGCGATCTGCCGCGTGTCCAGCCAGTGGGCGATCTCGGCGTCGTATTTGGCTTCGCAGACCAGTTCCGCGCGGGCGCCTTCCACCCACCAACGGAAGATTTCGTTGTGCCAGTCTTTGAGCGCTCCGATCAGGCGTTGGTCGGCCGCCACGCTGTAGCGGATCAGGTTTTGTTTATGCGCGATCGCGGTTATTTTGCGTTCTTCCATGTTCGTTCCTTGCTGTGTCGTCGGGGCTGGTGTGAGCAGGGTTCCGGGCTCAAAGGTGAAGGAGCTCTTCACCTCCACCGGGATCTGGTATTTCCAGGCGAATTCCACCGCGCGCGGATGCAACACCTTGGAGCCGTTGTAGGCCAGGGCGAGCATCTGGGCGTAACCGAGTTCCGGGAGCAGGCGCGCGGACGTCACCAGGCGCGGATCGGCGGTGAAGACCCCGTCCACGTCCGTGTGGATCTCGCAGCGTTCGGCCTGCAGGTAACAGGCCAGCGCCACCGCCGAGGTGTCCGAGCCGCCGCGTCCCAGCGTGGTGATCTCCTTGCTCTGGCTCACGCCCTGAAATCCCGCCACGATCACGATCTTGCCCCTGGCCAGTTCCTCGCGGATGCGGAAGGCGTTGACGTTCAGGATGCGCGCGTTGCCGTGGCGGTCGTCGGTGATGATCCCGCTCTGCGAGCCGGTGAAGGAGATGGAGTCCAATCCTTCTTCCTGCAGGGCCAGCGAGAGCAAAGCCATGCTGATCCGTTCGCCCGCGGTGAGGAGCATGTCCAGTTCGCGGCGCGAGGGATGCGGCGAGATCCCGTAGGCCAGCGCCACCAAATCGTCCGTGGTCTTGGCCATGGCGGAAACGACCAATACGACGGCGTCTCCGGGCTTCTTTCCCGCGGCTATCCGGGCGGCGATATGGCGGATCAGCTCCACGCTGCCCACGGAAGTACCGCCAAATTTCTTCACAATTATTGCCATAACTATCCTTAAATCGGACCGCCCCGCTCATGTCAAGCCTTTTCTTGGCGGGGTCGAAGCCGAACGAATGTAGTGTCGTTTGCCAAAGCGATATCCTGTACCGGGGTCTGATCCGCCGCCCCATGTACCGGCGGACGCCGATCCGCCGC
>CAYXEF010000008.1:0-22514 GCA_964463825.1 uncultured Candidatus Cloacimonadota bacterium
TAACGCAAACTAGCCGCCACCCCTTAACCCAACGTGCCGCTGGGTTTGGTCTGGGGGGGCGCCGCACCCTTCGCCAACCCTTCGCCTTTTGCACCCCCGTTATCAACTATTAACGAAAAACTTCTATAGCTTTCGCTGTTTAACCTTCGACACTTCGCCATTTCTAGCCCCTTTTGCCAGCCATCCGGCAGTTACGTCAATCGCCTGCGCTCGCCAAGCGAAGCATCGAAGCATCGCGGGGGGGTATGACGCCCTTTTAAGAAAAAAGTTAATCACCCCTCACACCCCGCCGCGACCCTTCGACCCTTCGGAAACCGCCCCCATCGCGCCAATTCTTAAGCTGGCTCATCCACGCCATACCGACTCATCAGCGCGTGCAGCGCCGCCTCATCAATGAACAACGTCGCCCGCCGCGTCTCCGGATCCTGCTCACGCCGGGTCAACCCCAGATCCTCCGACAAGATCGAAGACAACCGCCGGGGATTCATCTTCTCGTCAGGATCAATCGTCTCCAGCAGCGTCTTCACCCGCTCCGCCAGCCCCTTCATGCTCCAATCCCGCACCTCCCCCTGCAACGTCCGCTCCGGCCTGTACCACGTCTCCGCCAACACCTGCACCACCACCGCCGGCACGCTCATCTGCCGGTCGCTGATCAACGTCGAATTGTACGCCCGCACGAAAGTGCTGATCTGCTCGCGCATCCCCTCATCCGCGATGATGCTCTTCAACGCCAGCGTCACCTGGTCGAGCCGCGGCTCGATGCTGAAATCGCTCAACGCCGGATCCACCTCCACCGGCCGATGCGCGCGCAGCCGATACATCAACAGTTTATTCCGAATCGCCTCGGCATCCGCCCAAAATTTCCGCGTCACCAGCCGGCTGATATCCGGCCGCGGCCGCGCCGTGCTCATCCGCTTCGTCAGGCAGCGGCTCTCCGTCGCCCGATCCTCGAACAACCGCCGCGTCGCCAGGATCTTCGGCCCGAACACATCCGAGGCGCTGGGATAGTACGTGTCCGAGTTCTCATCCTTCTCCGCCCGCAGCACCACCCCCCCCTTCGCATACCCCACATTGATGATCTTCACGATCTCCACCGCGGCGTCACTCTTGGCGAAATCCGCCTCATCCACGATCAGCGTCCCCCGGAACATATCAATCACCCGGAAGATCGGCGAAGAGGTGGACGCCCCCGACACGAACATCGGCCGATAGCACAACACCCCAATCGCCTGCAGGAACCGGCTTTTACCCGTACCGTAATCCCCGATCGCCCGCAGGTACGGCAGCGTCTCGAACAGGTCGTACAACCAGGTGAACATCACGTAATAACTGGCGAGCTGCTCATAGAACGGGTCTACATCCAGCCACCGATGAATGAACGCCCGGATCTCCGCCAACAGCTCCCGCTGCGACCCGTACTCCACCGGCTCGGACGGGAACAACACCACCCGCTTACGGATCAGATTGATCGTCGCCGGAAACGGGATATACGTTGTCCCCCCGGCGTCCACCGTGTTCTGCAGCTTGATCTCCCCGCCCGGCAGCCGCACCGCATACCGGCAGACCGGCGTCCCGCTGGCATCCCACGACACACACTGCTCGAATACCACGTCCCCCACCGCGCCGCCGGCGCTGTTCTCATACGTCTCCGGCGACGCCTGCTCCTCCGCCTGCTCCTCCGCCTTCGCCCGCTCCCCCGCCGCCGCCATCAACCGCTTGAACTGGCTCAGCGGGACCCCCATCGCCTTAGCGATCTCCGGCGCCAGGTCCGCCGCCGTCAACTCATCCAGGTTCCGCCACGCCGACCCGATCGCCGCCACGTGCGCGTTGCGCACCTCCTGCTCCCGGCTGCGGCACAACCGCGCCCGCAGCAGCAGCGCCGGCTCCCCCGCATCCAGCAGCCCCCCCACCTCCTCCGCCGTCGCCCCAGCCCGTAACAGATCATTAGCGTCCTTGACCCCCCGTCCGTGCTCGTCCGTGCCCGTCCGTGCTGGCATCGCCCACGTCACCACCTTCAACAGCGGATCCAACGCCCACGCCACCGCCAGCGCCTTCGCCTGCCCTGCCTCATCGTTATCCAGCCCCACATGCGAGATCCCCAACCGGCCCGCCTCCTGCCGCAACCCCGCCGCATCCACCCCGCACAACGCGACCGCCCGAAAACCCCACTGCGCCAGGCTGATCGCATCCGCCTGACCCTCGCACAGCACCGTCACCCCCGTCCCCTTCTTGACGGCTTCTTGACGCCTCCGTTTGTCGTCCTGAGCGGAGGCACCCTGAGCGGAGGCCGCAGCCGCAGCCGAAGGAGCCGCAGTCGAAGGATCTATCGGCTCCGCCCGGAACAACCGCTTCGGCCCGGCCAGCTCCGCCGGCAGATTGTAATGTCGCTTGCCCGCCACCGACCGGGCCGACAGATACACCACCTGGCCGCCCACCAGGTGCGGATACACCAACGACTCCGGTGGAATGCTCAACACCGCCTTCGCCAGCGGATGCTCCAGCAGCCCCGCATCGTGCAGCTTCGCCGACAGCGGCGCCTCATTGCGCGCCGTCGCCCCGATCGGCAGCACGAATCCCAACCGGCAGGCCACTATCGTCGCCGCCTTCCAGCCCCGCGCGTTGCAGTAATCCCGCCCCGCCCGGGCCTGCGGATGATTGATCAGCGCCCGGTGATACACCCCCGTCGCCAGCTCCAACACCTGCCGCCCCGCGCGCTCCTGGTCGATCGCCGCCTGCCGCTCCGGCGTCAACGGCCGCAACGTCACACCCGCCATCCGCGCCAGCTCCCCCAGCGCCGTGCCGAAATCGCAACCGTGCTGGTCCATCCACCAATCGAAAACACCCCCGCCCCTGCCCTGTGAAAACCAGTACCACGAGTTCTCATCCAGGTACAACGACAGGCTCGGATGCTCCTCCGTCCTCCGCCGTCGCCCGTGGCCAACCACCGTCAACCCCGCGCGCTCCACCAGGTCGGCAATGCTCACCCGGTCTTTGATCTGTTCAATCGGATCATCCATGATCGCATCCTATCATTCTGAAAAACGCATCCTGTCATTCTGAGGGCCGCAGCCCGAAGAATCTCCCCCATCATCCTGAGCGGAGGCCGGAGCCGGAGTCGAAGGGCCCACCGGCGCCAGCTCCACCACCAACCGCTTCGCATCCGGCCCCGCCAACCGCCCCACGATCTCCAGCCCGTTCACCTGGAGAAACTCGTGCAGATCCGCCAGCGAGATCCGCACCATCACCCCCGGCTCGAACGCCGGCAGCTCATCACTGCCCCCTGCCATCCGCTTATCCGTTCCCATCCGTTGCCTCACGTCGCAACCACAAACTCCCCTGGCCGCAGTATCACCCGCGGATCAACGCCCACCGTATGCCCGCACCGCACGCACTTCTCGCCCTCCATATCCTCGCCGCACCGCGCACACCACCGCTGCCGCCCCAACCGCACCAGTGACCCATCACCGCCGGACCAACCCGTGCTCATTGCGGATGCGACTGACGACAGCCTTTGACCATCCGGTAAGCTGCGCGATCTCGCTCGGGCCGCGTCCCTCCCGGCTGAGCCTGACGATCTCGGCCGCATCGGCCGCCCCGACGCGCCGACGATTGCTGCCGTCGTTGGCGCTTTTGGCGGCCGCGTGCGCGGCCCTCACCTCCTCCACCACCAGCGCATCGGCAATCGCCGACTCCGGTGCGTGCTTTGGCTGCTCATCCGCCCTCTCCTCCAGCACCCCGGCGATAAACGCCGCCAGCGCCGCCTCCTGCGAAGAACTGGACCCCGTCACCGTCGTCCCCCGCTCCGCCGACACCACCCACGTCACATCCACGTGCACCGGCCCCCCGGCCACCCGCTCCGCCAATGTCCGCAGCTCCATGCTCAAATCGTCCATGATACCCCCTCCTGTCGAACCTTCGCGCGGTGTTAACCGCCCCTCAGACCCTAAGAAATAATTAGCGTCTCTAGACCAGCAGCGCCTGCTCCACCAGCTCCCCATCCACTACCGATATCCGGCTGATCGGCGCATCTGCGGCAATGTCCGCCTCGGACCACTTGCGCGGCCACATATTCAGCCGCCACATCTCCCTGATCCGCGCCTCCTCCTCGGCGTTGATTAGGTCCACACCGGCGCGGCGCTGGATGTCGAGCACCTTCTCCAGCCCATAGGCGCGCCCCTCCATCGTCAGCGGCCCCATGCGCTGTCCGTTCGTGCTGTAGGTGCCGTCCTGGAGGAGTTCCGGCGAGGCCTTGCGTTTGCGTCGTTCCGGTCGTTTTAGCTCGGCGTACAGCGGACGCAGATTGAGCAATGGTTCCAGGTGCGCCCAGTCGGGATGCCGGATCAGCCGTTCGAGCGACACATCCCGGCTGGCCAGATTGCAGCCAACGCAGCCGGTGCGCACCTCGCCGTCGCCGTACACGGCCGCGATGGAGCGCACGTCGCAGCCGTGCCGGTCATCGAAATAGAGCCAGTCATAGACGTGGCACAGCCGCCAGTGCAGGAGCGGCGCCAGCGTATCGGCCACGGCCTCCGGTGTTGCGTGCTGGAACCAGCCCTGGCCACACTCGCCGCTGTCCCGGCTGCATGACAGCGCGATCCGCCGATCCCTGGCTGCGCTCTCGCCGAGGCGGACGCCGGTGAACATCAGCAGCTTCTCTCCGGCTTCATCACGCAGCCCTCGCAGCGCGGCCAGCATCGGCTCGACCTTGATCTGCCCGGTGCACCAGCGGAAGGTGTTGCTCGGCGGAGGCACGCCATAGCCGAGCATGTAGACGTAGAATCGCTCATCGATCTCCGGCATCACGACCTGGGTATCGAAGCCATCGGCGCGCAACATAGCCAGCAACCGCATCGCCCCCTGCTGCAATGGCGGCAGCTCCATCCGCGTGTCTGCGTACAACACCGTCAAACTGCGTGGCGCGGTCACCCGGCCCGACTGAATCGCCCAGCGCACGAACGCCACCGTCGCCGTCGAATCCTTCCCGCCGCTGTAGGCGATAACCCAGTGCGGATATAGCGCCCCGTATGCTTCCAGGCTGGCGATGCTCAGCTCAATAGCATCATCCAGCCGGAGGCGATCACCCTCGAAAAGCGATAGCTGTTTCATTACCGGTTCCTCTCCAGAGCCGCCTGCGCCTGCTTCCACCCCGGCTCGTCGCCAGCCCAACTATCACGTGACGCCCAGTTCCCCTCATCTGCGTAACGATGAGCGTCACCTGCTCGCCACCGTCACGTTGTTGCGTCGTCCACAACCTCGTCACGGTGGCGAGTCAGGTGGACGCAGTGTTAGGCCGCTGCTGCGGCGCGCTCCCGGACGATGTGCAAGGTACGGTTTGCCTTGCGCATCGCTTTTGCTTCCTGCCATGTCAGCCCCGATTTGACGGTGATGTAGTGCGATACCATCACCTTGCGTTTAGGGTCGGCGTCCAATACGACCTGCTTCACTGACCACATAGATTCATTCCTTTGGCCTTGCGGCCTAACTTGTAAATGGATGGAACCCCCATCCATCTAATCCGCCACTGGTGGCGGCAACTGCGGAAAATTTCCGCCTATCTGCGTATCATGCCGGCAACTGCGGATGCCCCATCACCCGGCCACGTAATACTCACCCGGCCGCAGCACCGACTCCGCCTCAACCCACTGCCGTCTCCCGCAGCGCGGACACTCCGCCCCGCTGCGCGCCCACTCCTCACGTGCCTGAGATGTGCTCGACGCATTCCCACAAACCCGGCACCACATCTCCCCCGGCGCCAGCCGGATCACAACACCCCTCCGTCGCTCACCGCCCCGCTCCCTCACCGTCATCCCCGTCTCTCCCCGTGTCCCCGGTCTCCGTGTCCCCGCGTCCCCGTGTCCCCGCGTCCCCGTGTCTCCGTCTCCCCGTGTCCCCGCAACTCCGCCAACTGCGCCGCCGCCCAGATCCGCCTGGCGCTCCCCTCCGGCGCCTTGCGCAGCGTCTCCTCCAAATACGCGATCCGTTCCTCGTTGCTCATGTGTCCCCCTCCTTCAACCTTGAACCTTCAACCTTCAACTGGGTGCTCCCCCGCAAAATGCACACACCCTAAACCCTTATTATGGACCCCACTTTACGGGGCCTCACGTCCTTATGTCGCCTGACCACCCCTCGGGATCATCGAAATCCACCTCCGGCAGCTCCGCCTCGTGATACCCGTTCAGCGGCCCCGCCGCACTCCCCGCCGGCAAACTCCGCATCCCGCTCTGATACGCCGCCCGCAGCAGCTCCGGGAACGCCCCCGCCTGCGCCGCCTGCGGCATCTGCAGCACCTTGATATCCGTCTGCGCCGGCTGCCGGCCGTCGAGGACTCGCGTCTCCTTCACGATCGTGCGCGTCCCATCCGTGTGGAAGTGATCGCCGGTGAAGTCCTTCCGCCGCCACGCCCGAATGGCGACCGCGCTGGCCACGATCACCAGCGCCAGCGCGACCGCCACCGTCAAGATCAACATCAACGTGCGCAGGAACTCCGACCCGACCTGCCAGATCGCAAAGCACAGCACGACCGCCAGCGCCGCCGCCAGCATCAACCCGATCGCCAGCCACGGACTCCCCCCGCGCGTCTCAGTCATTCGCCACCTCCATCACCGACGCATAGATCCGCTTCGCCCGATCGTACCCGATCCCGAACCGCTGCTGGAGCTGCGCCACATTCCCGCCTTCCCGGATCGCCCGCTCCATCTCCCGATAATCCGCAGCCCCCAGCTCCCGGCCCCCCTGGCCACCGCGCGGATCCCGATTGCGATCCCCCAGCTCCACCAACGTCGGCAGCTCGCTCTCCAGGCTGGCCACCGTCCCCACGCGCGGGATCTGGCTCCACTGCCGTCCATCCGGCAGCGGCGCCTGGAAGCGGAGCGTCTCCCCGGCCGACAGCAGCAGGAAATCCCCGCGGCCGAGGAGCACATCCGCGCCGGACTGCTTACGGCCGGCCGCGCCGTAGGCCAGGGTGGAGGAGGCCACCCGCCCCAGGCAGCGCGCCGGGAAATTCACCAGCGCGTCCCCTAAACTCTTCGCCCCGGGCTGCTGGGTGGTGGCCACCAGGTGGATGCCCAGCCCCCGCCCGATCTGCGCGATCCGGCTCACCAACTTCTCCAGGTCCGTGCTCGACATCTTCAGATCGGCGATCTCCTCGATCAGGATCACGATGCGCGGCCGATTCTTCCCGCTGTCCGCGCGCCGCTCCAGCTCCTCCGCCACCCAGCTCAGCACCCGCGCCACCTCCAACGGCCGGGACACGATCGGATGCAGCAGGTGCGGCGCCGCGCCGAAATCCCGCAGCTCCGTCCGCTTCGGATCGATCAGGATCAGCCGGAGCTGGTTCACCGCGTTCTGCTTGATCAACCGGTACAGCAGCCACCGCGCCAACACCGACTTACCCGACCCCGTCGTCCCGCCGATCACCAGGTGCGCCGTCCGATCATCCGCCAGATCCAGCCACACCGGCGCACCCCCGGTCGCCACCCCCAGCGCCACCGCCGTCGGCGTCGCCGGCGCCAGCGCATCCAGCCGGCTCGCCCGCAGCGGCCGGCGCTCCCCCTCCGGCTTCGGCAGCTCCAGCAGCAGCTTCCCCCCTGCGCGCGCCAACCGGCAATCCTTCGCCCCGGCCGCCAGCGCCAGCGCCCCGGCCAGCCCCTCAACACTCTCCGGCCGCTCCCCCAGGCCCAGGGAGATCGTATACGCCGCGATCTGCGGCCCATCCCATGCCAGCGCCACGATCGCCTGCACCTTGCGCGTATTCAGCGTCGCCTGCAGGATGCCCGCCGTGAAGTCGGCCGTCTGGCTGGCGCTGGGCGGCGCGGACGTGGCCTGCTGCTCGCCCGCGCCCGCCCCCGCCCCGCTCACCTGTGACGTCCCCGTGAAGAAATCGCTCATCACCGACCTCCCCACCGAGGCCCGGTGCGAGCCACCAGCAGCGCCACGAACAACATCCCCAACGCCGCCCCCAGCGCGAACCCTTGCCAGAAGCCGCTCATATCCCCAGCTCCTGCAGCGCATCGGCGAAGCGGTCCTCGTAGCCCTTGCCGACGGGGATGCCGCCGACGTGGCCGAACAGGGGGTGCTGGTGGAGCGTCCAGTGTTCGTTGACATACCAGGCATCGCCGCGCCAATCCGGCCAGCCGGCCGCACTCCACAGCTCGTCCATCGCAGCGATGGTCTCGGCTGAGAGACAGGCCAACAGGCGAGGCGGCAGGAACATCGGCGAGCCGCACTTCGGGCAGCGCATGGCCAGGTTGCTGGACCAGGATGCGCCCGCATGATCGCACGTAGCCGGATCAATGCGCCGGCGGGCGGCCAGGTCGGCCGCAGTCTGAACGGAACCGTCGCGGTTAAACCCGACGACGACCGGAATCACGATCCCGTCGAACTCAAACTCGACCGGCTCGTGATCGATGATCTTGGCAGTAATAGTATCGGTGTCCATGTGTCGCTCCTGTGAAGAATGTGCTATACTCATCTCACCCAGGGCGGTCGCTCCCCCTGGGCGCCGCCGGAGACGCAACCTCCGGCGGTTCCCTTCTGTAGGGGCGGGGTCACCCCGCCCCCACGCCCTCAACTCAAACGCTCTCGAACTTCGCACCTCCTCTCATCCGATCCGTCCTATCTGTCCGACGATCCGCAGATCGCAGCGTCCGATCTGTCAGACCCTAACGAGCACTTAGCGTCCCCACATTTGGGCGCTCTGGGGGAGGTGTGAACTTGCATCACCCTGCCGATCTCCCGTCCTCGCGGTTCCTGCCTGTCGTAGCAGTGCCCCAACAAGAAGATCAGTCACCGACATCCCCCCCCACAGCGTCCAACCCTTTGCGCTTCGCGTTCTTCGCCCCCTTCGCGCCTTCGTGGTCCAGATGATCCGGATGCAACCCCACCACCGCCGTCCTCGCCCGCTCCACGCTCCCCCGGCAGCCGATCAACATCCGCAGATCATCCGCCTCATCCGCCGTCTTCGCCCGATTCGCGATCCTCGTAATCACCGCTCGCAAATCCCCGCTCACATCCGCCAGCAAAGCCGCGACATCGAGCATATCCAGCAGCCGGCGCTGCTCATTTGTTGCGCTCATCGTGGCCAGCTAACACGCGTGCCCATAGGTTGAGCAGCCGATCCGCCCCATGCCCGGCCGCTGTCGCCGCACCCGCCGCCACCGCCAGCCACGCCACCCGGCGCCAGCTCTGCCGATCCAACACCACCGCGCCCCCGGCTAAAATGCTGGCCACCCCGTACCCATACGCCAGCAGCCTGGGCAACCGCCGCGGCCACGGCGCCCAATGCCCTGCCAGCTCCAACGCCGCCGTCAACCCCACACCGGCCAAAACTCGCTGCAACTCAGGGGTGCGAAACTCATCTACCATGCTACACTCATCCTATGACCCACATCGCCCTACAATCCCAGTGCCTCCGACGCCAGCGCCCAATCCACATTGCGCTGACCCTCCATCTCATGCGTGTACCGCATGGTCATATCGAGGCTGCTATGATTCAGAAGAAACGACCTGCGCTCCACCGGCACCCCCAGCTCGGCATACAACATGTTGGCGCTGTGGCGCAGACTGTGCACGTGGACCGCCGCCGACTCAATCCCCGCGCGCCGGCAATACTTCCGCAACGCCCGGTTCACCTCCTGCTGGCTCAACGGCTGATTCGCCACCACCGTGCCCCTGGACCGCAGCAGCCGCTTAGCACTATCGGACTCCACCCGAAAAATGAAATCCTCCGGCTCCATCGCCTCCAGCCGCCCCGCCAGCCGCAGATAATCCTGCACCGCCTGCCAGCACGGCTCCGGCAGCTCCTTCTCGCCGTTCTTGCCCTTATTCGCCCAGGCAAAGAACATCCGCTTCCCCTTGCGCACCAAATCCTTCCACTGCCAGGTCCGCACCTCCGCGTTGCGCGCCCCGGTCATGATGTACGTCGTGAACAGCGCATAATCCCGCAGCTCCACCAACGTATACAGCGAGCGCACCACCCCGGCCTCCAGATCGTTCAACGTCGCCGCCGACCGGATCTTGTCCTTCAACGCCGTCAACTGCTCCCGATCCAGCCAGGTCACCTCCTGCCCGAACCGCCTGGTCTTCGGCCGCTTCACCATCTGGCTCTTCGCCGGATTCAACCCCTCGAACAACGGCACGACCCGGCCGTCGGCCGCCCGCACCTCATAACGCTCGCAAAACGTAAAAAACGACGAGATCGCCGCCAGATACTGCGTCACTGTCGAAGGCGACAACCCCACCTGGCCCGCCTGGCGCCGGCCATTGCGAATCAACCCCCCGGCCACCTCCGCACTGATCGGCCGCGAGCACAGATCGATCACCCAATCCCGGATGTCGATTCCATCCATATGGCGCGGATGCTTCAGATTGAACGCCCGCAAATCCGCCCACGCCGCCGCGTAGGCCTCCCGCGTCGCCTGCGGCCGCGGCCCGCCGTGCTTCTGCTCATGCGCCAGCCAATCCTCGAACGCCTCCGCCCACAATCGATCCAGCTCCGCCTCGGAGAACTTCGCCCCCTGCTGCGCCTGGACCACCGCATAAGCCACCATCCCCGCAAACGCCTGCGCCTGGCCCCACATCCCCTGCGCCGAGCGCAACGCCGCCCCCGGCTCCTCCGGTTCAAGCACCTCCACCTCGGCGAACCGAGGCGTAGTATCGATCTTGATAATTGCAGTCTGGTCGCCCATAAGCCCCCCACGACCCTGAAGCTGTGGCCGGTCTTCGACCGAGCCACCCATCCCCTAAGAATGTCTTACCATCCGACCGCCTCGTCCGATCCGTCCGAAGCGTCCGATCCGTCCCCCCTGCCGGAGTGGGTCTGGACAGCCCACTCCGGCCACCCAGAAGGAGGAAAAAGAAGGCCGGTGATCACCAGTCCCCCGGCCCGGCGAGAAGCCGATTGCACCCGCATCTGTCGCCCGCCAAATGCGGACAATCAGCCCCTCGCCGCGCAGGAGGACCACCCCTCACCCCGCCGCCGCCACATAACTACCCACCTGCCCAAACGTCGCCGTCCCGCTCGCCGGAATCTCCGTCCACGCCAGATCCACAATAAACCACCGGATCGACCGCCCCTTATTCTCCGTCAACTGCCGGCGCCGCGGCTCCGTCCCCTCCGGCAGCCCGAACTCCCGCACCAACACCGCCACCTCCTGCTCCGACGGAAACACCCCCTCCCGCCGCAGCGACAACACAAACCGCTCATCGTTCCGGCTCAAAATCAACCGCAGCCCGCCGCTCAGCGTGAACTCCGTCCAACACACCGACTTCTGCTCCACCGCCCGCCGCATCCCCGCCGCGATCTCCTGCAACTTCGTCTTCATCCGTCCACCTCGTCCATTTCGTCCATCTCGTCCATACCGTCAAACCCACCGCGCACCCACTGCACCACCGCGCAGGCCAACCCGAAGAACCCGATCCCGATCAGCACCCAATCGAAATCCATCTCACCCCTCCGTGCCCTGCTGCGGTGGCCGGTCTCCGACCGAGCCACCAATCACCCCCCGCCGCACCTTCGACACCGCCGTTGCCGTCACCCCGAACACCTCGGCCAGCACCGCCGCCTTCTCCGAGCTCGCCCGGATCGCCGCCACCTGCTCTGGAGTCAACACCCCACACCGGCCCCGGCCCCGGATCGCCATATCCGCCATATTGTCCGCGTGCCACCCCAGCTCCAGATGGCTCGGCCGGCAGCACAGCGGATTATCGCAGCGATGCCGCACCAGCATCCCCGCCGGAATCGGCCCATAGGCCAGCTCCCACGCCAACCGATGCGCCAGGCGCACCTTCCCATGCCAGCGGAACACCCCGTACCCGGTCGAATTCCGGCCGTTGCACCACAACCAGCAGCGGCCTGGTTCGCTTGTGATCGCCACCTTCTGCCAGAACCGATCCGACCCTCGCACCCGGGTAAACCCATTCAACTGCCACCACGGCCTGAACGGATCCATCACAGCCCCCGCGCGATCAACACCGCCACCGCCGCCACCGTGGCCAGCAGGCACGCGATCACCAGCACCTTCTCTGCCAGCAGCCGCCGCTCCCACGCCGGCCTAACGTCACTCGGTCTCACGCTCCACCTCCACCCCGGCCATAAACTCATCGACCGCATCCTCAGCCTTCACGATCGCCTTCAAATACCGCAGCGTCTCATCCCCAGGCCGCACCGTCCGCGCCCGGGCCAGGATGTGCTTCACCCGCCGCAGCACCAAAATCGCCGCCTGCTCGTCGTCGCTCATGCCGGCTCTCCCTCCACATCGAACACCTTCGCCGCCTCTGCGAACCCGAACACCTTCGCAAACGTCCACCGGAACGAATCACTCAAACCCCAGGCCCCGCCCAACGCACCGAACACATACGCCGGCGACCACTTCATCCGCCGCGCCAGATCCTCGTGCGACAACCCATGCACCGCCATCCACTCAATCAACCGCTCCCGCTCGGTGCCTGCCTTCTCACACATTCGCAACTCCTGCCCATTTCGTTTTTGCTCGCCAGATGACAAGATCATAGCAGAAATAGAATGATCTGAACATGACATTAATCATAAAAAGCCAGCCGATTCAGCGTTTTCGCAATGGCCATATTCTAAAAAAGCTCTGGAAAAAGCTATAGCATTTCTGCTATGCTATCCAAGCGAGGACGTATGGGCATATCGAAAAACCGTGTGGAAATACTGAGGAAAAAGCAGGGGATACGCTCGCTCGATGAGCTGCTGGGCATCGTCCAGCAATATCAGCCCTCGTTGGCCTGGAGCAGCCTATCGCAAATCATCAACGGCCGAAGATCGCCGCGACTTGAGAATGCCGAGGCCATAGCGCGTGCATTGAACACCACCGTGGCCTATCTCATTGAGGAAGTAGACGACCCGGCGCCCGTCCTGGACCACCCGCTCATCATCAGGGACCAGACCGCCGTTTATGAAGTCGCAGACGGCCAGCTCCGCGCTCTATTAGACTTATGGGAACAACTCAGCGACACCGACCGGAACTGGCTCGTCCAGACCGCCGCCAACCTGGCCGCCGTTCGCCCGCGCATCATCGGCGACGACACCTGATCCGAATCGTCTGATCCGTCCGAATCGTCCGAATCAATCTGATTGCGCGCGCAATCAAAGGAGCACACCATGCCCAACCGAGGCGGCTTCTCCTGGAAGAGACTCAGCGGCTACAGCGCCGCCAAAACCCGCATCAGCCGGCGCACCGGCATCCCGCTCACCCGCTCAGGCCGCCAGCGCAAGATCGGCCGCGACCTCACCGGAGGCGGCTGCCTGCTCCAGATCAGCCTGGCCATCCTGCTCATCCTGCTGGCCACCACCGCCGCCTGTGGGCGAACGTCCATCTCGTCCACCCCGTCCATCTCGCCCACCCCCATCGAAATCACCCGCATCGTGGAGGTCACCCGGATTGTGCAAATCACCGTCCCGGTGGAGATCACCCGCCGGGTGGAGATCACCCGCCTCGTCATCGCCACCCCCACCCCGGCGCCCACCCCCACCCTGGCCCCTGGCCTCCAACCCGACGACGTCATCGCCGCCTTCCGTACCGCCGGCCTCGAAGCCGCCGACGTCCACCAGCTCGAACCAACCGAATACAAACTCGCCCCCTACGTCGGCTGGGGCCTCCGCTTCCTCCTCCCCAGCATCAACCCCGACAACTACGGCGGCCGCATCTACTACGTCGAGGACCCGGGCGAGCGCGCCCAGCTCAAAACCTTCTACGAGGACATGGGGAAAACCTCCGCCATCCTCGCATCGTACCTCTACGAACGCGACAACATCCTGCTCCAGCTACCAGGCGACCTCCCGCGCGTGCTCGCCCAACAATACGGCGCCGCCCTCCAGGCCGCCCAACCATCCGCACCCTGACAACGGCTTACCATCCGACCGGTGCGTCTGAACAGTCCGAATTGTCCGAACCGACCGACCGGACCCGCCCGCAGGAGGACAACAAAAAAGGCCGGGCAGCTCACGCCACCGGCCCACCACAAACCACACGGACACACCCTATCGGAGACCACACGGCCACCCATCACCCCACATCCGTGTGCCCCCTGGCGCCACCACCCGCCACTCGGTTCACATCCGTGAGGTCATGGGTTCGAGTCCCCTCCCGCCCACTCAGTCCACACGGATAGGCCCATCGCCTCATCCGTGTGGACGCCAACCCGGACTCCCAGGCCCCTCGCCGCATTATAGTCCACACGGCTCCGATAGAGCAAGAAAAAAAACGCAGCGCCCGAATATTAGCGTCCGAGGATTCCTAATTAGGCGCCGTGCCAGCTCACTATCGGAGGTCACACGGATATGCTCACTCTCTCCCAAGCCATACTCGGCTACCAGCTCGATGCACGTGCGCGCCGTCTCAGCCCGCACACCCTCACCGACTATCAAAACACCTTCCGCAAATTCCAAGCCTACATGCGCCAACACCCCCCCTCGCCTGATCGCAATCAGGAGAGGGGGCCGGGGGGTGAGGACCCGGACCCCGACCTCGCCGCCATCACCCCAGACCACGTGCGCGCCTTCCTCGCCAGCCTGGCCACCGTCGCGCCCATCGTCAACGGCCGGGTCCGCACCATCGGCAAAAAGCAGACCCTCAACATCCACACCGGCCTCTCCGCGCTCTGGAGCTGGGCCGTCCGTGAGGGCTACGCCCCCCGCCACATCCTGCACGACATCCAGCGCCCGCGGCCCGAAAAGCCCGCCATCATCCCCTACAGCCAGGACGACATCAAGCGCCTGCTCACCGCCTGCGACCAAACCAAAACCTACCAGCGCGCCGGCCAGCGCATCCAGGAACGCACCCGCGGCTCCGCATTGCGCGACCGCACCCTCATCCTCGTCCTGCTCGACACCGGCGTGCGCGCCTCCGAGATCTGCGGCCTCCGCATCATCGACGCCGACCTCCGCAACCAGCGCATCACCGTCACCGGAAAAGGCTCAAAAACCCGCATGATCCCGATCGGGCCCAGCACCGCCAAACTCATCTTCCGCTACCTCAGCGCCGAACGCAAAGAAGCGGCCGTCAACGAGCCGCTCTTCGTCGCCAACGGTCGAGCCATCAACCGGGACGCCCTGGTCCACCTCCTCGCCCGCCTCGGCGACCGCGCCGGCGTCACCGACTGCCACCCGCACCGTTTCCGCCACACCTTTGCCGTGCTATTCCTCCGCAACGGCGGAAACACGCGCGCATTGCAGGATCTGCTGGGCCATGAGACGTTAGAGATGATCAAGGTATATACGAGACTCGCCGACGCCGACCTGGCCGTCGCCCACCGCCAGGCCTCCCCCGTCGAAAACTGGCGCCTGGGCTGATCCGTCCGACTCCCCCCTCTCCTGAACCGACCCGCAGGTCGCCAGTTCAGGAGAGGGGAGTGAAATCACGGATAAAAAGGAGGTTCATCCATGCCTTGATCAAGGCTAATCGTCAGCACCCCGATCTCCTGCCCACCCGCCGCACCCCCCGGCAGCCGGCTCCGCACGATATAGAAATCGATATACGACTGGATATCGCACCCCCCCACCGCATGGCAGGGATTAAACGTCTGATTCGGCGCGCTCACCACCGTGCCTGTCAGGTCGGTCGTCGCCGTCAACGTGCAGCTCACACAGTCCCCCGGCGTGAAGTACGGCGCATCCGAGTGCCACACCTCATAGTAATCCGGCGCCCCGACCGGCGTCCACGTCACCCAGAAATCAGTGGTAAACGTCACCAGCCCCGTGATGTCCGAGATCACCACCGAGTTCGTTACCCACCCCGTCGTCGAGATCGGCGCGCTCGGCGTCACGATCACCGCCCGGCTCCCCACCGTCCCGAAATCCGCCACCGGCCCGCAGCTCCGCAGCGCCACCAGCAGCAGAACCACCAGCCCGACAGCGATCGCCGCCGCCGCCAACAGTTTCACTAATCGTTTCTTAGACACTATAGCCTCATGCCTTCGTATCCGCTAATCCTGCCGAATCCGCTGTTCTGCGTCGCAATATCCTCGAACTTCTTCCCGTCCGCCGAAACCAAACACGCCCGCAACCCATCCAGCGCCACCCCCAGCGCCACCCCCAGCGCCTTACGGGATAGTGTAAAAGCTGGCTGATAGGTAATCCCATTCGTCTAAGCTAGAGCCTTCGATTCTGCGGACTAGCACCATTACTGGGACGTATTCGCCTGTCTGATCAAGTGCTATAGCTATATCGCCGTTGATTGAGGCTCGGCCCATTACGGCGACCCAAGCATCTTCGACGTCTTGGAATTGCGCTGGTTCTTGCTCGGAGGTTGCGACAGCGCCGAGAAATGGCGGGTAGCGGCCAATCGGCGCATACGCATCATCCGCCTGCCCCTTGTTGATCGCGTGCCCATCCGCCGTCCCCGCCGGCACCGTCACCGGCTCTGTAAACTCCACCCCATCCGTATTACTGATCTTCATCCTGTCACGCTCCTGGAAAACTCACTTCCGTCGTGTACACCGCCGCCACCCACCTGATCGTCGTCCCCGCCTTCCCCGTCACTGTGATCGACAGCGCCTTATTCGTGTCATCCGCGACCGCCGTCGCATCCCACGCCGCATCGCTCTCGCTGAGCGTCTCAGTCGTCACGCCATGCACCGTCACCGTGCCGTTCGCGCGTCGGATTAGCCCGCGCACCGTGTATGCCGCATATCCGGCCGCGTCCGCCGTGATCGCCACGATCTCGGCGCGAAAGTTCCAGGCGGTGTCGTCCGCAATGGTGATGTCGCTGCCCAACCCCAGTCCGCCCGTGTCCATTGGCGTCGGCGTCGCGTCCACCGTCGTCAGCTTGACGACGTACACGCTGCGCTGCGCGTCGCCAACCGCCGCGAAGTAGCCGGCTGCGTGCGCCTGCTGGAACGGCTTATCCGCCTTGGCAGCCTCGCTGCCCAGGATCGCCGCTCCGATGCCGCTCGCGATATTGGTTGATCCACCCACGATGGCCGTATTGTTCCCGCTGGCCGTGTTGCTTGCGCCGCCCACCTGCGCCGCATAGTTGCCGCTTGCAACCTGTGTCACCGCGGCGCGCATGGATTGCAAATCGACCGCGCCCGCGCCCCGGTTGTTGCCGCCCGGCGCGCTGCCGTCCGCCTGCTTGAGCGCCCACCCGCTGCCAATTACCCGCAACGGCAACCCCTCCGGCGTCACCGTGCGCCCGGTATCCGTGCCCGTCGCCGCCTCGCCCACCGTCGCCAACTCCACCGCGCCCTGGGCGCTTTCCGTGGCCGCCGGCAGATCGGCAGCCACCAGTGCCCGGACCGTCGGATCGGCATCCGCACCGCTGGCCGGCCCGGCGAACACCCGATTCGCCGGCTGCGCCACCAGACCGACCTCCTGCGTGCTCAGGTTCAGGATCGCCTGCGCATCGGCCGCCAGCGTCACCGCCGCATGGGCGCCCGCAATCGGCGCATACCGCCCGTCCGCCGTGATCCGGTTCAGCGCATCCGTGTCATCGGTCGCGTTGCCCACAGACGTGATGCGCTCATCATCGACATCTAGCTCTCCCCCAATTAACTGAGCGGTTCCCGTGTCACTATCGCTATCCCAGGAGAGCATAAATCGGATCAACGTGGTGGATGCCGAATTGACCTCCATCAGGACCGCGGTTACGCTGTGCGGGTTCCCGATCTCCTGCACCAGTAGGCCGGCATAAAGATCACGATTCAGGTTCTCGATCCAGGTGCGCAAACGGGAATTGTACGCTTCCGTTATCTCATTGAAGCCCCAATAGATGCTGGTTCCTATTTTGATCGGCGGAAAACGCACTTCATCGCCGCATGTCAGCAGCAACCCATTCTCAGAAAGAACGGTATTACCGCCACCCGCCCGAATCGTCCCATCCGAGTCCAGGTACGCCTGCAATACGCCATTCAAATACCCCAGCAGCCGCCCCGCCGCGCTCGCCGTCGCCGGCGCCAGCACCAACCCCGTCGCCGTCCCCCCATCGCTCGGATCCCACACCGTCCCCGGCTTCAGCGCCAGCAGCACATCCACCAAATTCAACGGCCCCGCATCCCCCTGAATCGGCTCATTCGATCCTGTCCATCCTGTCGATCCTGTTCCCCCCGTCCCCCCCCCAACCCACGTTGACAATCGCTCCGTCCTACCCCCGAACTTCGCCGTCGAGCGCACATACCCAGTCTCTAATAAAGCATTAGAGACACTGCGCAGCACATACCGTCCACTCAGCCCATCCCGCGCGCTCGTGATCCCGCAGTTCTGCCCCGCCTTCAACCCCAGCCGCTGCGTCGCAAACTCCCCGCTCACCACCGGGAACGCATACGTCGCCAGGTAGGCCTCCCCCACCAGCAACATCTCCGCCGTATCCGTGATCGGCGCCACGTCCAGGTCCCCATCGAAATACCGCCCGAACAACGCCAAACTCGCCGCACTCGCCGCGCTGTTGCTCGCATCCAGCGTCAACGCCTGCCGGCTCGCCACCTGGTAGCTCACCTCGATCACATCCGCCGGATCGAACACCGTCGCCGGCGGGAAATACACCACCCCATTGATCCGGCTCACCAGCACCTGGATCACGCTCCCGTCGCTGCGCACCTTCCCGAAATAATCCACGAACGCCGTCCCGCACACCAGGAACGTCCCGTTCACGCTCACCTGCACGTTCGACCGAATATTCTGCGTGCTCAGCCGGAACGCGAACCCGATGCTCACCGCCACCGCATCCGCGCCCACGAAATCATCGGTCACCGGCGTATCGATCGCATACCCCCCCACGATCCGCAGCCGGTTCACGATCCCCTCCGCATCACTCCGCACCCGCAGCGACCCCGCCTCGATCTCGTACAGATCCAGCGCATGATTTGCCAGCGTCCCCGGCTGGATCACGTCGAACGGCGTCGCCTGGCTCCCCGAATCCTCCTCCGCCAGGTGCGCGGCCTTATCCGGATCGCACCACCACGCCATCTCCGCCAGCCTGGCCAGCGTATCGAGGAGCTGCGTCAGCTTCTCCCCCGCCGCCGTGAACACCTCGATCGTCGGCCCCGTCTCCACGTAAGTCGAGACGTCGAACTCCGTGTTCAACCCCGCCGCCGTCAGCAGCGCCGAGAAGATCGCCCCCGCCCCCGTATTCAACCACGTCTGATACACCCGCGGCGTCGCATCCCACAACACCTCCCAACCGCTCGCCTGCACCTCCCAGCTCAACCACTGCCCCGTCTGATCCGGCTCCGGCTTCGGCAGCGTCACGTACCCCCCGAACACCACCTCCTCCGTCAGCTCCCCCGGATCCACCGTCAGCACCACCGTCGCATACGCCGCGATACTGCTCCCGAACACCCCCCCCCGGTCATCCAGCACCACCGACAGGCTGTCCAGCTCCCCACCCTCGCGCGTCGTCCACGTCAAACTCTCCGGCCGCACCAGCCCCGTCCGGTCCACCCCCCCGATCTCCAGCAGCCACGTGTGCAAACTATCCAACATCGCTCACCCCAACTATCCGATCCGTCCGATCCCCCCGATCCGTCCAACTCTCCCCCTCTCCTGGACTGCGGTCCAGGAGAGGGGGCCGGGGGGTGAGGTCACCCTCTCGCCCTCAACCTCTGAATAATCACCTGCGCAATATCCTCCCGCTGCGCCACACTCAACCGCTCCCCACCCACGCTCACATCCCCGCTCACCACCACCTCCACCCGCTGCCGCTGCGTCACCGCCACCGTGCTCGGCTGAATCCGCCAATCCTGCCCATCCGTGTACTCACCTACCGCCGCAAACAACTCTGCCGCCGCGCTCCGCACCGCCGGAATCCCGTCCTCGATGCCCACCGCCAGCCCCAACGGGATGAAATGCCCGATCTCTGCAAACACCGTCGAAGGCGACGCAATCCCCAGGTTGCTGTTGATCTGATTGATGATGTAATCCACGATATAGGCCACGGCCTGATCGATCGCCGTGACCATCGTGCCGGTCCAGTTGTTCATACCGTTGGCGATGCCGAACACCAGGTTCTGCCCGACGCCCCAGCCCGCGTCCATCATCAACTGGTTGAGAGGATCGCTGCCGTTGAAGATCGCGTTCTGCACCGCCCACCACAGGTTGCTCGCCATGGTGATCATATCCCCGGCCGCGGCTGAGCTCGCCATATAGGCGATCAGGCCGCCGGTCATCCCGCCCGACAACCCCTCGCCCCATCCGCCCATAGTACCTGACAGCGCGCTGCCATCACCGAGCTGAGGGTTCAACGCGCTCGACGCCCGCGTAGCCAGAATTCCCGCGTAATAGCTCAGCCCGCTGTAATAAGCCAGCGCATACGCGTAATCCTCGCCCGATCCGCCGCCCAGCCCCCACAGCCGGCTCTCCAGCGTGCTGCCCCCGCCTAGCGCGGCCGTCATCAGGCTTTGGGCCGAGGCCGCGAATGCGGACACGTCTCCTGTCATGTTGTAGTTCGCCAGCGCCCCCGCGAACGCCGCCCCGATCCCGCTGCCCCAGCCGCCCACCACCGCTCCATCCGGCAGATACGTGGGCATCCCCCACACGATCGCACCCGCACCCGCTACCGCATCGCCGATATCTCCGCCCGCCGTCAGCAGCGCCCCCGTGAACGACCCGAACAGATTCAACACCGCGTCGATGAACGCATTGATCTGGTCCAGGCTCGGAATATCCTCATCCGTCAACGTCCCGAACACCCCCAGCGCCTGGCTCAGCACGTCGAACACCGCCCCCACGGCCCCTGCGAACGCCGCCGCCGTATCCAGCCACCCCGTCTCACCCGACACCACCCACGTCAGGAACGCGTCAAGGACCGTATCGATCCCCTCCATCAACCACCCCACCCGATCCTGGAACAGCGTGAACCCCTCCGTCTGACTGTACGACCCCGTATCCGTATCCATCACATCCCGCAGCAGATCCAGCGCGCTGCTCAACCCCCCCGTGATCGCATCCAACGCCTGCGCAAACGCCATCACCGGCGCAAACGTCGCCGTCGCATCCTCCGGCGAAGTCGGGAAATTCGCCAGCACCCAATTGTGCAAATCCATGAACACGCCCAGCACCCACGACTGGAACGCAGACCATAATCCCGTGTTAGGGGTCGTAAACCAGAACCCCTGGCTCAGATCCAACGCCGCCTGCAACCCGCCAAACACCGCCCCCATCGCGCTCCCCAACGCCTGCACCACCGGCAGATTCGCCGCCGCCGCCACGCTGTCTGGCAGATTCAACACCACCCAGTCATACAGATCGTCGAAGATCCCCATCACCCAGTCGATAAACGCCTGAAACTGCGCCGGATCCGGCGCAGCCCACGTCTGCGGGAACGCCGCCGCCAACTGCAGCGCGCTCTGTAACCCCTGCATCACCCCACTCAGCGCCCCGGCCACCGCCCCGATCAGGCTCGCCTGATTCGTCGGATCCTCCTGATCCGTCGCCCAGGCCTCGACATAGTCCGAAAACTGCGTGAACACCCCGGTCACCCACATGAAGAACGCGTCCCACAGCGCTGGCGCCGGCGCCGTCCACTCCGCGCTCAGCTCGAAATCCGTCGCCGCCTGCAACCCTGCCATCAGGCTCCCCAGCGCACTCCCAACGCTCCCCACCAGGCCGGCCAGGTTGCCCGGATCCTCCTGCAGCGCCGCCCATGCCGCCACATAATCCGCAAACTGCGTAAACACCCCGGTCACCCACGTGAAAAATGCATCCCACAATCCCTGGTCCACTCCCCACGATTCCGGCGCCTCGGCCGCCATCTGGAACGCCACCTGCAGGCCGCTCATTACGCTCCCCACCGCCTGCCCGAACGTCGTCACGAGCTGCAACCCTTCATCTGTCCAATCGTCCACTACATCGGCCAGCTGCAGCAGCGTGTACTCGGTCACCCGTACCAGATCATCGATCAGCTCCTCCAGGTTCGCCGCCCTTCTCCACGCCCCCAGATCCACCAGGAACCCGATCGCCCGCTGCAACCCCGCGCCGATATCCCCGGCCGCCGAGGCGAACCGCCGCATCTCCTCATCCGCCAGCGCCCGCGTCTCGCTGCTGATCTGCGCCAGGCGCTCCAGCACCAGCACCCAGGTGGTGGCGAATTGATCGATCTGCGCCGCCAGCCCCGGCGCCGCCTCCCACGCGCCCAGCTCGACCAGGAAGCTAACGGCCCCGCTCAACCCGGTCGCAATCGCCCCGATCTGGGCCGCGAAATCGTCCATCGTCTCGTCCAGCCCCTGCAACGCGGGATCAGCCATCATCATCTGGATCGCCGCCACCATCTGCCGGATCGCATCCCGCAAAAACTGAAGCTGCACCTCGATGTTCAGTCCCGCCTGCTCCACCGTCGTGAACGGCTCGAACACCTTGCCTGCCACCGCCTGCGCCAGCCGGCTCACCAGGTCCAGCGCCGTGCTGAACGGCCCCACCGAGGCGTTGAACCACGTCGCAAATGCCGCCGACGTATTGCTCAGGCCAGCCAGATCGGGATCGTCCATCAGCAAATCAATCGCCAGAGCGATCTGCCGGATCGCATCCCGCAAAAACTGAAGCTGCACCTCGATGTTCAGTCCCG
>CAYXEF010000008.1:22614-49132 GCA_964463825.1 uncultured Candidatus Cloacimonadota bacterium
CCTGCTCCACCGTCGTGAACGGCTCGAACGCCTTCCCCACCACCGCCGCCTGCAACTGCGTGATCAGACTCAGCGCCGCGCTGAACGGCCCCACCGACGCGTTGAACCACGTCGCAAACTCGTCCGCCGTCTCCGCCAGGCTCCCCACCATCGGATCAGCCAGCAGCAGATTCAGCGCCGTCGTCATCTGCACGATCGCATCCCGCAGAAACTGCAACTGCACCTCGATGTTCAGCCCCGCCTGCTCCTCGGTCGTAAACGGCTCGAACACCTTCCCCACCACCGCCGCCTGCAACTGCGTGATGAGACTCAGCGCCGCGCTGAACGGCCCCACCGACGCATTGAACCACGTCGCAAATGCCTCTGCCGTCTCCGGCAGCCCTGTCACCGTCGGATCGTCCAACAGCAACCGCATCGCCGCCACCGTCTGCACGATCGCATCCCGCAGAAACTGCAACTGCACCTCGATGTTCAGCCCCACCTGCTCCTCGGTCGTAAACGACTCGAACACCCCTCCGATCACCGCCGCCTGCAAATCGGTCAGCAGCCCCAGCGCATCCCCGAACGCCCCGATCGCCGCCCCCACACCATCGGCAAACGTCGCCACCTGGTCCAGCAGCTCCTCGGAGATACCCGCACTGAACTCATGCAACCGCGCCACCAGCACACTCAAAAACCACGCCACCTGGTCCAGCGCCGCCACCACCTGCGGCCCGCTCAGCTCCGTCGCCGACGCCTTCAACGCCCCCAGCAGCTCCAACCCCGCCCCGAACGCCTCCACCACCGGCCCCGCCGCCTGGGCGAAATCCTCAGCCGCCGCCAGCGCCTCCCCCGCGATCCCCCCCGCAAACGCCACCAGCCGGCTCACCATCGTCGCCAGCACCCACGCCAACTGATCCAGCGCCGCCACCACCTGCCCCGCGCTCAGCTCCGTCGCCACCGCCTGCAGCGACGAGAGCAGCTTCAGCCCATCCTTGAACACATCCACCACCGGCCCCGCCGCATCCGCAAAATCCTGCGCCGCCGTCAACATCTCCCCCGACAGCCACGCCGTGAATTCTACCAGCCGCCCCACCGCCACACTCAGCACCCACGCCACCTGGTCCAGCGCCGCCACAATCGCATCCCCGCTCAACGTCGTCGCCGACGGCGTTAGCTCGTTCAACAGCACCATCCCGACCCCGATCGCATCCACCACCGGCCCCACCGTCGCCGCAAAATCCTCAGCCGCCGCCAGCGCCTCCCCGGAGATCCCGCTCGTAAACACGTTCAACCGATCCACCACCAGCCCCAGGAACCATGACACCTGGTCCAGCGCCCCGACGATCGCATCCGCGCTCAACGTCGTCGCCGACGCCCGCAGCGACCCCAACAGCTCGATCCCCCCGCTCAACAGCTCCACCACCGGCCCCGCGTGCTCCGCAAACACCTGCGCCGCCGCCAGCATCTCCCCATCCACATACGCCGTAAACGTATTCAGCCGATCCACCATCAGGCTCAGCACCCACGCCAACTGATCCAGCGCCCCCTGGATCTCATCCCCGTTCAGCCCCGACTGCCGCCCCAGCGACCCCAACAGCTCGATCCCCCCGCTCAACAGCTCCACCACCGGCCCCGCGTGCTCCGCAAACACCTGCGCCGCCGCCAGCATCTCCCCATCCACATACGCCGTAAACGTATTCAGCCGATCCACCATCAGGCTCAGCACCCACGCCAACTGATCCAGCGCCCCCTGGATCTCATCCCCGTTCAGCCCCGACTGCCGCCCCAGCGACCCCAACAGATCCAGCGCCCCCCCCAGCACGCCCACCACAGCCCCCGCCGTCTGCGCAAACGCGCTCGCCGCCTCCAACCCCTCCTTATCCCAATTCGCCGCCGCCTGCGACAATTCCCAAACCATCACCTCCAGCTCATCCACCAGCGCCGCGATCCACGTCGCAAACGTCGCCAGCCCCGGCAGCCGCCCCATATCGAACGTCGCCAGCGCCGAACTCAGCCCCAATAAACTCTCGAACGCGCTAACGATGGTGCTGATAAACCCCGCAATCTTCGCCGCCGCCTCCGCCCGCGTGCTGTCGATCCCCGCCAGCAACCCCTCGATCATCTGGATACCGATCTCCATGAACACCGTGGACGGCGACGCGATGCCAAGGATGTTCTTTACCCACTGCGGTAATAGATTCGCTACTCCCTGGGCCACGGCGCGTAAATACGTGTTCGCACGCTCGGAAATCGCATCTGCCAGCGAAGTGATCAGGTTCACGCCGATCTCCCACAAATCGCTCGGCAGAGTCTCTAATGTATTCTTAATGGTTGTAATGATTTCCTGCGTCTTCTCTGAAACCTTCCCTAGCGTTTGCTTGACGGCCGTGAACATGTCCTCGAAGGCTTTTTCGATTCCTGCCCGTAGCTCATCCCACTGCGGCAAGTTCGTGTCCAGCAGATCATTGATCGTGTTGGTGATAATGTCCCAGATGCCGCCGATGATATTGCCCACGATCTCGAACAGTCCGCTGAAAACCTTCTCGACGCCAGCGCGGAACGTCTCAGCGGCAGCCCTGCCAGTCTCCATCGCGCCGGAAAAATCGCCTTGCACCAACTTCACAATCATCGTGATCGCAGCGCCGACGCTCCCATTAAACATTTCGACCAGCCCAGTCAATACATCTACCAGCCCGCCGATAATCTCACCAGCATGATCTAGTGTGGCAGCTAACGCCTCGCCGAGCAGCTTTTCGACGATGGCCCAAAACGCCGCAACCACTACGCCGAGAGACTCCAGAGCCGGCTGTGCCGCATCTAGCAGGTCCGTGAATCTTTCTCCTAACGGCGCCAACTCCGTTCCCAGCTCGCCGATCTCCTTCACGATGCGCTTCACAGTCGGCCCGAAAAAATCTACCAGCTTCTGCCAAATCACCTGCACCTGTTGGACGATTGTCCCGAACTCAGTCAATGCCGTGGAGCTACCCGTATCGAACGTTGTCAGACTTTGCCAGACCTCCGCCACCGCCGTCCTGATCTGTGCACCCCACTGCGGAGCATTCGTCTGCACGTACTGGACCGCCGTCTGCCACCAGGCCGACAACTGTGCGCTGATCGCCGGTATCTGCACCTCCGTCAGATTCTGCCACGTAGCCGCCACCGCCGTCCTGATCTGTGCACCCCACTGCGGAGCATTCGTCTGCACGTACTGGACCGCCGTCTGCCACCAGGCCGACAACTGTGCGCTGATCGCCGGTATCTGCACCTCCGTCAGATTCTGCCACGTAGCCGCCACCGCCGTCCTGATCTGTGCACCCCACTGCGGAGCATTCGTCTGCACGTACTGGACCGCCGTCTGCCACCAGGCCGACAACTGTGCGCTGATCGCCGGTATCTGCACCTCCGTCAGATTCTTCCACGTAGCCGCCACCGCCGCCCTGATCTGTGCACCCCACTGCGGAGCATTCGTCTGCACGTACTGGACCGCCGTCTGCCACCAGGCCGACAACTGTGCGCTGATCGCCGGTATCTGCACCTCCGTCAGATTCTTCCACGTAGCCGCCACCGCCGCCCTGATCTGTGCACCCCACTGCGGAGCATTCGTCTGCACGTACTGGACGAGCTGTTGCCCCCATTGGCCCAGCATCTCCCCCGCTGCTGGCAGCCCGCCCGTTTTGAATGCCCCAGTCAGGTCCCCTAACATCGTCTTAGCCTCCGCGACGATCGGCCCGATCACATCCCGCACCTCCCCGATCGCCGTCGCCACCCGGCTAGCCCATTCTGTCGCAGTCTGCAACGCACCCGCCACATGCGTCCCTAGCACCGTCCCAAGCTCCCGTAACTGCGACATGAACGCATCACTGCCCAGCGTATCCATCAGCCTGGCGACGAACGGCTGCAGCGCATCGAAGGATGACTGAAAAAACTCCCGCAGCCCGATCTTCTTCAAATCGCTGAACGTGCTCGTCAGCCCCGCCCAGCTTGTAGCCGTGCGCTTCGCCGCCCCGGCAAAATTGTCCTCCAGATAGCTCGTGATCGCCTCGATCGCCTTCTGCGCCGGGATCAACCCCCGCTCCCGCATATCCTCGATCTGCGCCGTGCTCACTCCGAACGCTGTTGCCAGGATCTCCCCCACCGGCAGCCCGGCCTCCGTCAACTGCATCATCTCCTGTCCGGCCAGCTTTCCGCGCGCCCGGATCTGCCCCAGCGCCAGGCTAATTCGTTGCATCTGCTCTTCAGAACCGCCGCTCCCCGCTGAAAAATCGATCAACGCCTGAGTCAGCCGTTTCGCCTCCTCCGACGCAAACCCATAAGACATCGCCATCCGGAATGCCCTAGCAACCCCCTCCTCGGTGAATGGCGAATAAATCACCAACTTCTGTATCCAGCCCAATAGCTCCTGCGCCTTCGGCCCGGCCTGCCCTAACGCCTCCGCAACGCTCAACCCATACGTCGTTACGGTCTTCGTAATATCCCTCACGCTGCCGGCTTTCCCCTGGAGCTGGTCTATCGTTCCCCCCACATCCTCCAGCCGATCCTTCAATTGCGCCATCGTCGCAGCATGTGTCTTGACCGCTAAACCCTCTTCTCCCCACTTCGCCACTAATTGCCGGTGGCGCTCCGTCTCCTCCTGCATCCGCGCCGCCAGCACATCTCGTTGCAGAATCGCATCGTGCAGTTTTTCAGTCTCGGCCTCTGTCAGGCTGATCCGCTGCTGCCCCAACTTCACCACCGACGTCGAAGCGCTCGCCTGTCGCAACTCCTTCGCTACCAGCGTTTCAATGCTCTGGCCCAACTTTTCGTATGACGAAATCGACTCAAACGCTGCCCGGCCCAGGTTCGTGATCGACGCCCCGATCCGCTGGATCCCACCCACCAGCAGCCCGCCCATCGCAAATTCGCCGATCCGCTTAAACGATTCCAGCACCCCGCTCGCCCACCCCTGAGCCTTCTGACTCGTCGAGCTGATCGCGCTGTCTGCCTGCCTGGAAATGCCACTGATGCCTCGTTGTGCGTCTCCCACGTCGGCGCCAACGTATATTGCTAATCGTGCCGCTTCAATCGTCATTTCATACCGCCCATCTTCCCATTCGCTAACAACGTGTTACCAACCGCAGCCCCCACCAAAAAACCCCTGCGAGATCCACGACCCCGCAGGGGCCTCGCAGCCACCCCATACTCTCGCCAATACTCCCATGCCACCCACCAAAACTCCCACAGCAGCCACGGATCCCCCGCCGCAGCCGCCGCCGGCGACCCTGTTCCCGACCCCGGCCCCCGGTGGCGCCTGCAACGTCCCATCTCACTACCTCACAATCGCACTAACTCACTACCTCACTCAGTCATCCCCCCCGAACCCTTCAAACTCACGCGCCATCCGCTGGCCCTCGGCCTCCGCGCTATCCATCGCCAGCGCAAAATCGCGCCAGTATTCCCGATTCGGCTGGACCAGCAGGTCCCATGGCGCCACCCCCATCACTTTCGCCGCTCGCATCCACGGATACCACTCCGGGCAGAATCCTACCGTCCTCTTCGACGCGAGCCAGCGCGCGAGCTCACGCTGCTCGGTTTCGAGTTTCCCCGCGCCGCCTCAATCACCTGCTCCAAAACCGCCGCCTTGAACGGGATCGGCAGCCCCCTCAGTGCTGCATCGGTGAACGGCACCATCTCCCCCTTCTCGTCGTCCACCACGTCCCATGAGACCATCACCTCGATCAGCAGCCTGTTCAGCATGTTCTCGTTGTCATCGTCCGCCGCCGCCTGTACCGTCTCGAACATGTCATCCGAGATCGCGCCGGGCCGGTACGTCACCACGCCCTTCTCATCGAAATAGACGATCTCCGTCTCCGCCACCTGGTTTACGAGCGAAGTAAGCCGAATAGCCATCTCTGTGATCTCCTTTGCCTGAATTTATCGTCCTATTGGGATCCGTCCGACTGTAGGGGCGAGGCGACGATGCTTGCATCGCCCTCGCCCCTACCTTGCACCTTCAACCTTGCACCTTAAACCTACACGTGCAGCGCCGCTACGTCGATGCTCATCACCTTGATCTCGATCGCCTTCCCATCCACCGCATCGTGCCGGCCGTCGATCCCGAACTTCAGCGCCCACACCCCGTTGGAATCGCTCGCATCGCCCAACGTTTTGGCCACGAAGGGCATCGTGATGTCGATGTAGTAGTAGTATGGCGTCGCGATCAGGCCGCCGGTGGCCTTGATGTTCAGCCACAGCGGCGTCGCCGCCTCCGCGTACGCCTCGATCGCCTCGCCCTCCGTATCCGCCTCAACCGTCAGCGACCCATCCAACGCCGGCGCAATCTCCGCGTGCGCCACGTAGGACGGACTGGCCGAAATGTTGAAAACCGGATTGCTCTTCGCCTTATTCCCCCACTCCAGCGCCAACAGCCGGGTCATCGCACTGGCCCCGCTCAGGCCCGCCTTCGTCGTCGCATATTTCACGACAAAGTGCCCTGGCAGCGCCGGCACAGCCGCCACCCCGGTCGTCGGCGTAGTCATGGTGATCCCGCGCGTCGGCTTTTGACCGATGGCCTCGCCGCTCAACTTCACCATCGCGTCCTCTGCCCCGAAGGAGAAACCGAGCCCGGTGACCAGGTTGTATGCGTAGCGAGCCGCCTTCACGCTCGATCCGCGTTCGATCTGATAGGTGACGTTCTCATCTGCATCGCTGGTCTGCGACGTGAACGTCCACAGATATGCCGTTGTCACGCCCTGTTGCACCGGATCGGCCTCCATGTGCATCAACCCCCGCAACAGGTACAGCACGTTCACGTAATCCAGGATGCCGTCAATCTTCCACTTCGTGTGTTGCTTCCCGGTCGAGGAAATCGTGGTATACTTCATCCCCTCGGGGCGGAAGGTCTCCACTTTGCCCTGCTTGCTCGGCAGCCAGCCGAACGCCTCCATGATCAGGTCCGCCGTCCCGCCCGTACCCGGGCTCGTCTCCACCCCGATCTGCACACGCTCAAACACACTCGCTCGCTCACTCATCGTCCTACTCTCCTCTGCGGGCAGCCCTCCACGGTCGCCCCATCCACCGATCCGACCGATCCACCTGATCGACCTGATCTACTGCACCAACACCCGATACTCCCCACCCGTGGCCTGATACGTCTTCCCATCGGCCCCTTGGTAGGGCCCTGGCCACGGATGTGGCCTTAATCGATGGCAGCCCCGAATCGTACCGGCTCCCACCGTCGTCTCAACCGCAGTCGGCATCTTCGCCCCGATCCACGCGCCCAACGTTGCCAGTGTCCCAGTCAACGACTGCGTAGCATCCACAGCCTCCACCAGGATCAACATATCCGTCAGTATCCGGCCCTGATTGGGCCGCAGATCGTTGCCCGGCGAACGCAGCGATATGAAGATCTGCGGATACGTCGTCACGCCCTTGCCCTTCTCGAAGATGCGCGCCGCCCCGGACGGCGCGATCAACGCCTTCACCGCCGCATCCGCCGGCGCATCCGTCGGCGTCAGCCTGGCCACCGCCCACTGCAGCACCGCCAACCACTCCGTCCCATCCGCCATCGCACTTCCCTCAATCCGATCCGTCCGAATCGTCCGATCCGTCCGACCGGCCCAACCCCTAACAACGAATTACCGAATCCGTTGCTCGAGCTCCATCATCCGCGCTACGAACTTCGGCCTCGCCCGATCCGCCGCTGGCGCCATGTGCGGCCTGGGCGCCATCCGCTCAGTGCCATACTCCAGGTGCACCGCGTACTCCGTACCCTCGGCCACCAGCCCCAGGTCGTCCCGCACCATCTCCGTCTGCACCGACCCGATCAGCACCCCGTAATCCACTGCCGGCGGCTGCCCCGGCGCGCTCGCCTGGTGCGTCCCAGACCCGCGCTCATACAACCGCCCGCCGGCCGCCTGCGCCATACTCACCTTAATGTCGGCCTCCAGCTCCAGCACCGTCTCCTGGATCACCGCCCGGCACGCCGGCTTCAGCGCCGCCGCAATCTGCGGCAGATGGTTGAACACCACCCCATCCCTGGCCATCGTTCCCTGCTCCTCTCCCCCTCTCCTGAACCGACCCGCAGGTCGCCAGTTCAGGAGAGGGGGCCGGGGGGTGAGGTCACCCCACCACCGGCGTCACACTCTGGCTGCACAGCACCCGCTTCCGCACCGACCACGACCCCGCCGCCACCGCCTTCACCACGAACCGCTCGGCCCCGATCGCAACCTCATCGCCCTCATCGATCACCGTCGCCACCGGCAGCACCAGCACCACCGGCCGCACGATCGCCAGCCGGCCCGCCACCTCGCGCTCTGCATCCGACAGCGACGCCAGGCGCTGGCACGTCGTCTCAACCTCCACAGCCGTCCCAACCGAGAACCCCCCGGCCCCATCCGCCGTCAGCGTCCCCGGATGCACCACCGTGCAAGCCTCCACCAGCATCGTCTCAGCGATCTCTGCCAGATACGCCCGCGCCGTCGCCCGCTGCCCCGCCAGTCCGCTCACGTCTCACGCCTCACGTTTCACGCAATACGCAGTACGCACTACGCACTACACTAAAACACCACCACCGTCTGCACGCTCGAACTCACCGGCCGCCCCGTCGGCAACTCCTCATCCTCGCTCACCGCCAGAAACGCCTGGAACTGCCCCAGATGCGCCTCCGCCAGCCGCTGAAAGAACCTTGCCTGCGCCGCCGTATGCTGAATTGACGAACTCTCCTCCGTATACTGCGCCGGCAAGCTCGCAATCTGCCGCGCCTTCGCGCTGAACGCCAGGTAGTACGCATACTCCGCCGTAGCCAGATCGCGCGTCGCCACCTCGATCACCGCCGCCTTCGCCACCGCCCGGCTCAGCCACGCCGCCACGTTCGTCGCCGTCGCCTCCCCGAACAAATCCGCCGCAATCTCCCCAGCCGGCGAAATCAGATCCGTATACACCAGCGTCATCCAGCCCTCCGATCACCGGGTTCCCGTTCATCCCGTCCACCCCGTCCGCCGATCCGTCCGAATGGTCCGATCTGTCCGAGAACCCCGATCATCACGTCACAGTCGTCGTCGCCACCACGATCTTCTCCGGCGCCTCGATCACCGGCAGCAGATTCGTCACCGCGCGCCCCGTCAACTGCCACGGCCGATCCTCCGGCACGAACAGATCCGCCCAGCGGCCCGGCCGGCCGCCACCCTCCACCGTCGGCGCCAGGTGCGTATACCCCAGCGCCAGATCGGCCGCCGGATCCTCGGTCGCCCCCTCGCCCACGCGATAGCCGCTCCGGGTATTGTTCCCCACGAACAGCAGCTTCCCCACCGGCATGAACGGCACCTTCTGCGTCTGGCCCGGATTGTCGGTGTCCAGCACCTCGCCCTCCGCCGCATAGCGGATCAACTGCAGCGTATCCCGCGCATCCGACGAAGGCCGCTCGGTGGCTCCCACATACTTCTGGATCGTCACCACGTTCCCCACGTCGCTCAGCACGTTCAACTGGTTATAGCTGTTGCCCAGGATCGCATCCAGCGTCGTCGGATGCAGGATGCAGGCCCGCAGATCATAGTGCAGCGCCGCCCGCGCCGCCCACACATCCGTCCAGAACTTCGAGGTATTGCCGATGTACGCATCGTTCCCCGACCGCGAGGTCAGGAAGTTGCCCGCCGGCACCCCGTAGCTCACCGCCAGCGTCTTCTGGTTGTACGTCCAGTTGATCGCCCCGTACACCAGCGCCCGGCTGCGCAGCCACTCCGCCGTATCCAGGTGCGCCTGGATCACCACCTTCTGCAGGAAGTTCAGCGCCTCGGTCTGGATCGTCTGCACCGTCGGCTGCCCCGACAACTGCAACTGCATCAGCATCGCCTGCAGCTTGCGCAGCGTATGCTCCGGCAGGGTCACCTGGTTCGCGATCTTCGCCGTATTCTCCGAAAACTCGCTCACCTCCACGGCCCCACCGGGCGGATACGGGCTATCCATACCGACCAGCCCGGCCATCGTCGTGCGCACCGTCATGTAGCCCGACTCGACGTGGTAGTCGTAGTCCGGCCGCTCCGGCAGCAACGTCTGAAACAGAAACGCGTTCGAAGCCCTGGCCGCGTTCGCAATCCGGAACGCCGCCCCCGCCCCCAACCCGCTCAACGCCGTCGCAAAATTCAGATCCATCGTCCCATCCTCCTCATCTCACCTATCACCCAGTCCACCTCGTCCACCTCGTCCACTCCCCCCCCCTCTTCTGAGCCGCAGCTCAGGAGAGGGGGCCGGGGGGTGAGGCTAAACCTCTCGATTGTCCGCGTACGTCGCCCACGCGAACCCCGTCCCCACCCCGGTATCGTTCAGCTCCGCCAGCCAGGTCGCGAAGTCCGTCTCGCCCGTCTCCTGCAGCAGATTCGAATAGATCACCCCGCCGATGATGCAGCCATAGCCGCTCAGCGCCGCGACCGTCTCGCCCTCCACCGCAGTCGTCTCCAGGATGCCCCCAGCCTTCTCCGCCCCGGACACATCCAGCCGCGGGATCCACTTCCCGCCGCTCTCCTGCGCCATGATCGTGCCCGCCTCGATCACCTTGTCCCCGGCCGCGTTCTCCCGCGCCGCGTCCACGCTCGCCCAGTCGATCACGATCCCCGTGTTCTTGTCGATGCTGTTCGGATCCGCCACGAACCCCGGCAGCGACACATAACTAGTCGTCCGTCCCATCTCGTCCTCTCCTGTCATTCTGAGGCCCCGCAGGGCCGAAGAATCTCAACCCCTAACAACCGATTACCCTCTCCACTCCCCCCCTCGCCTGGCCCGCAGGCCGGGAGAGGGGGCCGGGGGGTGAGGCTCACGGCGTCCCAATCACGCACCAATTCACCGGCGCCGGCGTAGTCGCCGCAGCCGGCGTCAGCGCCGTATTCCAACACTTCGCCGTCACCGTCGCGCTCGCATTCGTATAACTCAACTGCGCGCAGTCCCCAGTCGCGTTCTGGCCCAAACTCAACTGCACATACTGCGGCGTCGCCAACCCATGCGGCAGCGTCCCCGTCCCCGTGATCGTCGTCGAACCGCAGATCAACCGGCTGCCCGCCAGCGCCCCGGCCTGCACCGCCACGGGCGTCCCGGCCACCTTCAGCGTCCCGGTGACCTCCGCGTTATTATTGATCGTCACCGCGCCGTCGAGCACCGTCGCCCCGCCCACCGTCAGGCTCGACAGATACGTCGCAAAACTGCGCGACCCCTGCTCACCCAGCGGCTCCGGAACCACCTGCGCCTTCGGCAGCAGCACCCCGAACACCCCGGCCAGCAGCGCCAACACCAGCGCCACCACCACCAAAACCCGCCAAACCTTCGACTCCATCTCCCTACTCCTTCACACTCATCCGTCCGATCCGTCCGAAATGTCCGAACCGTCCGACCTACACCTTCGGCAACAACGGATTCGCCTTCCCCGCCGCCGCCTTCTCCTGCGCCTGCAAAAACGCCGCCACCACATCCGCCGGCTGGCCACCGCCACCCGCGTTCATCGCCGGCAGCTTCGTCCCCTGCTGGCCACTGGCCCCTGACCACTGACCACCGCCGCCCTGGCCCCTGGCCGGGATCAACGCCGGCGTAAACTTCTCCCACTTCTGCCGCGCATACTCCTCAAGCCGGACCTGCGCGCCCGCCGCATCCTTCACGAACGCCGCCTTCACCGTCTTCCCATCCACCGTCACATCCTGCAGCACAAACTCCAACCCACCGGCCAGCGTCCCCAGCACATCCGCATCGAACCCGCACGTCTCAGCCGCCTCACGCAACGTCGTCGCCCTGCGTAACGACCCCAGCTCACCTTGAGCCGTATCCCGCTCCTTCAGCCCCTGGGTGATCACCTCGACCGTCCCCAGCGCCTGATAGGCCGCCCACGCCTTCGCCTGCTCCGGCGAAAGCACCACAGCCCCCTCGCCCGGGACCCTGCCCTGCGCCGCGGTGAGCTGCTCCTTCAACTGGCGCAACTGCTCCCGATACTGGAAATTCTCGCTGTACAGCAGCCCCGCCACCCCCATCGCATCCCCGTTCGCCTTCGCCAACAGCGCCTGCAACCCCGCCACCGGGTTCTTCTCATCCTCTGGCATCACACCCTCCTAGAGTGCTCGATTACCTTCAACCTTTTACCTTGAACCTTCAACCCAACAACCCCACCAACCACCACACCCCGCACCCCGCCAACCCCCACTGCACCAGCACCAGCAACAGCACCCACCCGTCCGCCTTCCCCTTCCTCCATCCGATCAGCCCAAACAACACCCCCGGCCCAGCCCCAGCCGCCACAGCCCGCAGCACCAACCCCGCCCCCACCTGCCCCGCCAGCCACCCCAGCCCGGCCCCCAGGCCGATCAGCACCGCCAACAATAACCACCGGGACCCCGTCCCGCTTCGTGTCTTCGTGTCTCCCTGTCTCCCTGTCACCTTGTCTCCCCCTCTCACTTCGGCGCCCGCGCCACCTGCCACGAATTCCCCCACACCAGGTCCTCGTGCAGCACCGGCACATCCTCTAATCCGATCTTACCCTCTCTCCACGCCTGATACAGCCCCGGCCCCAAAATCTCCCGCTGCTTCCCCGCATCCAACCCCTCGAACCACTCTCTCCCGGTGGTCCACCCCGCACCCTGAGCGGAGGCCGCAGCCGCAGTCGAAGGGCCCAACGCCGGCACCGGCGTACACCGCCCGCACACATGCTCCTCGAACGGCGTGCTCAGCGGAAACCACTTACCATCTAACATCAGGCACGCCGGACACGTCCGGGTGCTCTTCGCCGCCAGCCGGCGATACCCCTCCACCAACCCCGAGGCCTGATACTGCGCCAACGACGCCGCCCGGTACGCCCGCAGCGTCTCCGTCCGCGCCGTATTCATCGCCGTCCGTAAACTCACCGTAGCCGCCCGCCGCATCTCCCTGGCGATCTTCGCCGCTCCCCAGCCCTGCCCCAACGCCTGCACCAGCGCATCCATCATCGCCTCGGCCGCCTGCGGATACACCTTCAACAGATACGCCCGCAAGGGGCTGCCATCGCTCACCAGGCCGATCAAATACTCCAACGCCTGCACCGGCAGCACATCGAACAACCCGGCCGCCCCCGGCGCCAACGTCCACACCAGGCTCGAGCTCTGCTGCAGCGCCAGCAGCACCTGCGCCCGCTGCTCCGTCGCAATCACCCGGGCCGCCTCATCCGCATACCGCCCCATCTCAATCTGCAACTGCTCGATCAGCTTCTCATACCGCCCCCACTGCTGCACCTGCCACCTGGAGATCGCCTCCCCAGCCGCCCGGCGTCGTGCCGCCTCCTCAGCCAGCGCCGCAATCTGCCCCTCCAGCGCCCGCTCCAGGGCTGCATACCGCCGCGCCAGCTCCCGCAGCATCGCCTCATCCCGCGCCGCCAGCCCTGCCTTGAACCGCCGCATCGCCCGGACCACCTCCGGCTCGACCTCAGCCATTGGCCCCATCCAACGCTTGACAACCCGCCCCACAAGTGCTATCATGGTCCCTGCGAGTACATGCCGCCAAGCGTATCGCAGTTGCACCAAGCGGTTTTTTGTTGGCCGTTATATTCGCCGCCTCGGGGCGGTGTTTCAGGTCAACACAACCACGGCCCGACCGCTGGTGTGCGAATGCTTGGCGGCTACCTGGAACACCGCCCCGAGGCGTTTTCATCCCAGTGGAGGAAGCCAAAATGCCGCCAAGCGTATCAGAAACCACTATCCCCGTCCCTCGTCGTATGTATCTCAGCAGCGATGACCTGCTCGTGCGCTTCATGAACTTGCCTGAACGCGAGCAGGAATCAGTCCTCAGCATCTTCGCTACGGCCATTGAAGAAACCGAGAAAGTCGTCGTCACTCGCCAACGACTGATCGCCGATGCCCGATATGGCCGCCGTACAAAATCTAGGAATGACGATGCCTCAACCCGCGTATGATGCGTACATCGCATCCCCTGCCTGGGCCGCCAAGCGCGTCGCACGTCTCGCGCTCGACGGTCATCGCTGCCGTCTCTGTGATGAGGATGGCGCTCGCTTTCCGCTTGACGTCCATCATCGGCCATCGTCCTATGCCCGCATCCCGAACGAGAGCGTGCAGGACGATTTACTAACTCTGTGCCGCAGGTGTCACGACCTGATAACCTCGGCCATCCGTGGAGATCGCTACAACCGCCGCGATCTCCCCAATCCTGTAACCGCAGAACAAGAACGCGAAAGGAGATCAGACTATGGCATGGCAAACTCTGAAGTACCGGTTGACAGCGGATGCCCCGCTGATCATGCACAACGGCCAGACCGCCGACCCTACCAACAAGTGGGCGAAATTGATGAAGCAGATCTCTGGCAAACGGAACAAGACCGACGCCGACTACGAGGAACTCGCCCGGATTGAGTTCATGGCCGGCCTCTACATCAACGATCGCGGCCCCTACATCCCGCCGCACGTCATTGACTCGCTGATCGTCAATGCCGCCAAGAAATCGAAGGAAGGGCAGATCGCTAAATCGGGCGTCTTCTGCCTGGTTCCCGCGCCTCTGGAATATGACGGCCCGCGCACTGCCGCCGAGCTGTGGGCCGATGAACGCTTCCGCTTCTCGGCCATCGTGCGCATCAGCATGGCGCGCATCGCACGTATGCGCCCCCGCTTCGAGCAGTGGAGCGCCGTCATCACCCTGAACGTCGAAGATACCGTCGTCAACCCATCGCGCATTGACGACTGGCTGCGCGTCGCCGGCCAGCAAATCGGCATCGGCGACTGGCGTCCGCAACATGGACGTTTCACCGCAGAACGAGTACAATGATTCCACCAAGGCCAAGGTGTCCTGTCCGCCCCGCCGTAACCAGTCGGAGGTTTGTCTGGCAGGAGATCGTTCCACTCTGATGGATACCCCTTGGCCCCTTGGCACGGTTTGACCGGCAAGGTTTGGCACGCTGTGGCACGGCGTGGTACGGTGGGGCAAGGCATGGATCAACAACCTGACAACATCGCCGACGATCTGATCGGCAAAACCATTACCGGCGTGCGACCCGGCGAAGACGGCTTCGACCTCATCTTCAGTGATGGAAGCGAAGTCGAAATCTATTTCATTGACGGCAAACTCTGCTGGGCGTCTCTGACGCCCACAGAAGCCGCCCAATATGCCGTGTAATTCATGGCATGGCAAGGTGGGCCTGGATGGGATCCGGCTAGGTGAGTCTAGGTGAGTCCGGGTTGGGTTGGGCAAATATGTGGCAAGTCGTGGTGCAGCATGGCCGGGCAGAACAAGTCTCGGTTGGGTAGGGTAGGGCCGGATAGGGCGCGGCAGAGTGCGGTTTGGCTCGGCTTGGCAAGGTCTGGTGCGGCATGGTTTGGCTTGGCTTGGAACACATGGGAGCGGCACACACCTGGGTTCGAGTCCCAGGCCCATGTATCGCCCGCAAGGGCGTAGGGCTCGGCGCGGCAGGGTGCGGTTGGGCCTGGCAAGGCAGGGTAGTTTTTGGTACGGCAGTGCGAGGCGAGGTTCGGTTAGGCACGGTTCGGCAGGGTTGAACTGGGCACGAGTGAGTATGGCCAGGCTTGACTTGGTTAGGTTCGGCAAGGCGAGACGTGGCCGGATGCGGCCGGGTTCGCCAGGGCATGGTACGTTTCGGTGCGGCAGGGCTCGGTGCGCTCGGGCGCGGCAAGGGAAGGCAGGGCGGAGCAATCTGCCCTGCCTTGTCTTTGCCACCGCAACCCCTAACAAGCCATTACCGAATGACATCACGCCACCGATCCCCCGCCTTTGTCGAATTCTGCTCTCGCAGCCTCCAGCATCATGCTCGCCAACTCCGCCCTGGCCGCCTTCGCCGCCGCAATCCGCTCCAGCTCCGCCGGCACATCCCGCACCCCGTTCCTGGCCATCGCCGTCTCCGGGCTCAACAAATCCGCCGCCACCTGCTCCGCGTTCACGCGCACCTCATCCGCGCTCACCGGCCCCAGATTCACGTGCGCCTCCGCGCTCGCCCGCAGCGACTCGAAATACCCCGGCTGACCCGCAAACAAACTCGCCATCGCCAGCACCGACTCCACCAACCAGCGCAGCGCATCCTCCGCCAGCGACGCGCTCAGCCGCACCGCCTGCTCGAACTCCGCCCGCGCCTGCCGCCGGCTCTCCCCGCTCGCACTCCCCGCATCCGCCAGCAGCACATGCACCTGCTGGACCTCCTCCAGCAGCGCCCGGTACAGCGCCTCCTTCGTCTCGATGAAGGTGGTGGGAGACACCGGATCCCGATAATGCACCCCCGGCGTCGCAATACTCTCGTTCCCCTCCGCATCGCGCACCACCACGCCCGCCAGGAAATTCGTCGTCCCCGGCCCCAGGTGCATCGGCTCCGGCGCCCACTTCGTCAACCCCGGATGATCAGGATCAGGAACCATCTTCCCCGGCAACTGCGCATTCGTCACGATCCGCTCCAGGAATCCCCCCTGCGTCCCGTTGCGATCCATCATCGTCAACGTCTTATTGATCCCCTTCTGCAGCGAACGCACCTGCTCGGACACCAACACCGGCCGCCGGATCTCGTGCATCGTCAGCCGCCCCCCCAGGTTCAACACCCCCGGCTCCTGCACATCCCGCCCATCCGGCCCCATCACCCGCAGCACCGTTAACTTGTCATTCTGAGCGGAGCGCAGCGCAGTCGAAGAATCTCCCCCGCTCCCCCGCTCCCCCGCTCCCCCGCTCAAATACACCAGCTCACACCGCCCCACCTGCTGGCCATCCACCTCCTCCGTGTACGCGTACACCCCGACCTCCGCCCGCGTCCTCGGATCGATCGCCACCGCCGCCATCGACGGCTCCGGACAATGCACCTGGATCGCCGCCAACCCCTCCGCCAGCGACCCCGCCTGCGGCAGCACCCCATCCACCAGCAGCCCGGGCGGCACGAACAACCGCAGCACCCCCCGCCCCCCCCAGGCCGCCATCGCCACCATCTCCTCCAGCAGCGACTGCATCTGGCGCTGATCCCACCAATCGCGCACCAGCGCCATCCCCTCGGCGATCAACGCCTGCTCCTCCGCGCTGGGCTGCCCATCCGGCGGCAGCGCCCGCCGCGGCGTCAACGACCACGCCGGCGCATCCCCCACTGCCGCCATCACCTCGCGGCGCACCACCTCCCGGATTTTGTTCGACGACACGAACGAGCTCTGGATCGTCGCCCACGTCTCCGCATACAGCGCATGAGTCGCCGCCAGCCGCGGCCCCGTCCAGCCCGCCCCGCCCTGCCAATGATCCCCGTGGTAAAACGCCGCATTCTCCGCCAGCCACGTCGCCGCCCGGTCCGGAATCGCCCCCAGCGCCTGCTCATACCCCAACGTCTCAAAATCCATCGCCCGTCCCTCGTCGATCCGTCCTATTCGTCCGATGCCGTCCGATGCCGTCCATCCCCTAATAATCCGTTACCATCCGCAGCCTGTCATTCTGAGCGCCGCAGCGCGAAGAATCTCACCCCGTAACCAGCGAATGACTCCGCACCGAGCTGGGCTCTCCGCCCCCCAACATCAGCTCCGTCCCGGCCCACACCAACGCATCCAACCGATTCGGCGACAGCATCCCCGGCTCCCACTGGCACAACTCATCCTCCAACACCGCGAACATCCCCACATGATGCGCCCGGCCCTGCTCATACACCGCCGCCACCGGCTCGGCCCGGATCACCTTCCCCCGGCTCGCATGAACCGCCTTGTACGCCACCCGGTTACTGGCCCGCTCCGCATCCTCCACCGCCCGGATCGTCGTCTCCACCATCTCGCCGCCGTTATTCACCTCGGCCACCACGCGATCCGCCTTGTGCCGGTAATACGCCGTGATCGCCGCCTTCGCCCACGTCAACGGCGACCCCTGCACCGTCAGATCGTCCAGCACGTAGAGCTGCAGCTTGCGCGTCACCGGATCTCTGGCCACCCCGGCCACCACGATCCCGGCCGCATCGCCGGTGGATGTGGCGCTGGGGTCCACCCCCACCACCACCCGCTGCAGATCCGGCGCCCGCAGCACCCGGCCCTGCTCGATCACCCCCCGGCTCCACAACGCCCCCGGATTGTCGTCCAGGATCTCCCCGTTGATCTCCTGCCGGCCCAAACGCGTTCCCTGGTACGGCTCGATCACCTTGCGGAGGTACGTCGGCGCCAGGTTATCGATGTTGTCCCAGGTCGGCCGCTGCACATCCACCGTATCCCGATCCGCCCGCAGCGCCTTGATCAGCGGGATCGCCCTGGGCGTCGTCGTCACACACACCTGGGGCCGCTTCCCGATCCGCAGCCCAAATAACAAGTTGTCCCACGACTGCTGCGGATATCGGAACTTCGCCAGCTCATCTACCCAGGCCGAATCATGCTGGGGACCGCGCAACTGATCCGGCTCATCGCCGCTGTAAATGATCGCCATCGCCCCGTTCGGCCAGGTGAGCCGGCGCTTCGACGGCTCATAAACCGGCTTAAACCACGGTGGGCTGACGCGCATGATGGAGGAGTCACCCACCTCTACCATCGTATCTCGAACATCCGCCTTACTCTGGCCCACCAGGGCAATCCGGCGGAACCCAGCGCGCGCCCGCCCGATCACCCACTCCGCACCCGTCCGTGTCTTCCCGAACCCCCGGCCGGACCGCAACAACCACACGAACCAATCGCCGGGTGGAGCGATCTGCTCCGGCCGCGCCCAGAACGACCAGTCATACAGCAGCGCCAAAGCATCCTTATCACTCAGCTTCCCCAGCGCCGCCCGCTTCTGCGCCACTGTCATCGCCCGCACCGAGGAGGCGTGCAAGCCGCTCCCTGGCATCTGTCACCTCGACCTCGACCTCGCTGCGCTGCGCATACTCTCCCACCAGCTCTAAGAACAGTTTGCGATCCTGATGCGCCTTCGGGTCCGGCGTGCTCGCTACCTCAACCAGCGCCCCATACACATCCGCCACATGCCCCAACAACAACTGCCTCGGCAGCGTCGCTATCCGCTCATCGATCCCCGGATCCTTCGCCCGCCACGCCCGGATCGTCCCGCTCCCCTTCAACCCCAGCAGATCCGCCAGCCCGTCAATCGTCTTCGGCTCCCGCTGGCTCCGTGGCACGCACGACCACGCAATGTACAACGCCTTCCGCCAATCCCACCGCCGCTTGCCGGCTACCCGCTCCGCACTCAGCTCCAGCCAAATCGGCAGCCAAATCGGCTCCTTCTCCTGCCCCACCACCCAGCGCGCCAGCTCAGCCCGGGCCCTTCGGCTCTGCGCCTGGCCTGGCGTCGTCTCACCCGCCGGAAACTCCTCTTCGTCAAAATCCGCCACAACCACCGCCAAAACCGCTAAAATCGCGCGTTCCCTACCAGCCCGTCCTCGTCTATCGATCCAACTCTGTCGTTACACGAAGCCGTTGATCCGTCCGAAACGTCCGATCCGTCCGACCGGCCCCCCCTCATTGCGCGCGCAATCAACTCGACCGCATATCCACATACTCCGCCACGCTCGGCACCTCCCGCAGCGCCTCGGCATAGGCCGCCGCGGCCGGCACGCCCGCCTTCAACCGCCGCCAGAACGCATAATTGAAATCAGCCGCGTCCTCGTTCGGCACGCTCTCGGCGAACCAGATCACCGTCTGCACCAGTCCGGCCAGCTCATCCGCCACCGGCGCCGCCGCGCACACCGCCAGCACCACCACCTGCACGCCGTCCAGCACATTGTGCCAAAAAATCGGCGGTGCAATACCGTCCACCAACTGGATACCAGCCGGCCCGGCGTGCGCGCTCACCAGCAGCCAGGGATACAGCGAGCCGTCCTGCCGTCTCCGCCGCAGTTCCGCCATGATACTGGGCTGAGTCGCACCCGCCAGCCGATGGAACGGCAGATCGGCCCGGCGCAGCGCCACCCGGTCGCGCTCAAAAATGGTCCCGTCGCCACCGGAAATCACCAGCAGCGGCTTAAACGGCAGCACCGCGGGCGCCGCAACCGGCGTCCGCACCTGCGCCTCTAATTTTTCGATGCGCGTCGCCAGCGACTGATTCTCCGCTTTCACCGCCTGGTTCTCCGCCTCCAATGCCTGGATGCGTTTGTCAGCCGCATCCAACTGCCGGCGCAGCGTGTTGATCGTCGCGCTCAAATCCGCCATCGTATTTGCCATCCGCTCCTCTTTCGACACCGTCTCCCGGGCCGGAGGCCGATGACGGATATACAGGAACATCGCCAACAACGCGCCCAACACAACAACGATCTGCCCGATCTGCCACGTCTCAGCACTCATGTGCCCGCACCTCGTTGACACATACCAACGCCAGCACCACCGCCCCACCCAGCGACACCCACGCTCCCCAAATATCCATAATCAACAGCAGCCACAACCCCATCGCCAACGCCGCCGCCCACCGACCCCGATGGCAGCGCAGCTCCGGCCGCCCCGTCGCCAGCAGCCCCGCCGCACACAACAGCAGCAGCCCGCCATAGACCCGGCTCGGAAAAATATTCACCGGCGTCGCCGACGCCCCGCCGATCAGCCGCGCCCCCCCCTGCGCCAGCATCATCAGCGCCACCACATCCCGCGCCCCCCGCCCGCTCGACGGCCGCGCCCACCGCACCAACCGCCCCCACATCGCATACATCGCCCACCATCCCCTAACATCAAATTAGCGACTCACCATCCTGGCCTGTGTCCACGCCTGCCCCAGCACCGTCAAGTGGCCGTCCGGCGTCAGCAAATCACTGCTGTTAAATCTTGGATCATTCGAAGAAAACCAGGCCCACCCGGCTACTGCCGGTCTGGCCCGAAACGCCTGCTCATACCGCCAAAACGTCTCGAGCAAATCTTCCGGCCGATGCCAGGCGTGATATTCCGGCCACCACCGCGACAATACCCCATACTCTGTCACCAAAAACCGTGATCCGGCTGGCGCCTGCGCCATAAAGCTATCCAGGTCCTCAACGGCTCGATCCGCGTACCTCGCCGCAACCACATCCGCCTGCCAGTTTCCGGCGTTGTTATACACGTGTACCCCGTAAACCCGCACTGGCCAACTGCCGATCCCGTGCGCCACCTCGTACACCGTCCGCACCCGGTCTACATACCACCACTCCCCCGCAAAGGTGTTGCAACAGACGATCTTCCCCTGCCAGAACTGCGCCGCCTGCCACACCAGATCCGCCACCGCCTCCGGCGACAGATTCGACTGATCGCCGCCGGTCCCGGCCGGCTCATTGGCGATCAGCAGCCACCCGGCCCGGTTGCACAACCGGGCTGCCGTCGCCACCTCGTCCGGCGACCGAAACACCATCGGCATCTGGAGCGAATCATCGCAGGGCCATGGCCCCCAATTGTGCCACCAGCCGCCGCTCAACGCCCCCGTCGGAGTCCGTTCCGTGTTGCCATATCCGTGGATCGGATACGTCGGCGGACCGCCCAGCGGCGCATCCACCAGGATCACCGGGAAAATCAACCGCCTCGCACCGACAAACTCATCCACTCGCGAGGTCGTCGTCCCCGCACACCCCGCCAGCCCCAGCAGGACCACCAGAAGCAGCCCCGGGACCTGGGGTACCCCGCCTCTCGACCTCAGCCTCAACATCGATCTTAGCCTCAACCTTCGCCCTGGACGCCGCCCACGCCCGCTTCCGGCACGGACACGCCAAACCCCGATACGACCCCCCACAATGCCGGCAAACCCGCTCCCCCATCGTCTCCCCCTTGAACTCTCCTCCCCTCTCCTGTCTCCGCAGAGCAGGAGAGGGGGCCGGGGGGTGAGGCCGTCTCACAAACTGTCGCGCCAGCCCCCGCATCTCGTCCCCGTCCAGCCCAATCGCCTCAGCCAGCCACGCCTCCGCCTCGCCATCCCCCGCCTGCATATCCACCAGCGCCTGCAGGATCACCGCCCCCAGCACCCGCAACTCCCACGCCTCCCGCTCCACTGCCGGCGGCCCATGCCCAACCCTCTCCCCACGCAACACAATCCTTCAACCTTAGACCTTCAACCTTCAACCCGTCTCACGCACACCGCCGGCTGATGCGCCTCCACATCCGCCCGCCACCACCGCACCGACCGACCCGTCACCCGCTCATAGATCGCCGCCGCAAAAATCCCCCGTGCCGGCGACCACCCCGCCGCCAAATAAGACCCCAAATCAATCCGCTCATGCCCCGGCTTACGCCACGGATCCACAATCAGCCAGGAGTGCCGTCCCTGCCTATCCTGCCCCTCCTCTGGAGCCCCGTACAACCACACCCAATGCCGATCCAACTTCCCCCCCGGCGTCGCATCCACACAGCACAGCACCCCATACCCTTCGGTCACCGCCGCCCACAACTCCTCCATCGGCGCCGCCGTCCGCTCGCACCCCACGAATCTCACGAACCGGCACGCCAAACCATCGATCGAACCGAACACGAACAAATTATCATCTACGAACCCGAACGTCCGCAGCACAAACTCATTCAGCCGATGCGGATCCGTCGCCACCCCCCACGACGCCAACATACTCGCCGCCGCCGACACCAAACATCCCACCTGGCCAATGCTCAGCTCCCCCGTCCCCAGCCGCTCATCCGCCCACCTCGGATCCCGCTGACTGTACGCCACAACATCCACCGCACCACCCCTCAACCTTCAACCTTCAACCTTGCACCTTAAACCAAATCGCCGGGACCCACCCCGGCAATCACCGCAACCCCCGCTCCACCCGCCGCGCCACCACCTGCTGCCGCGCCTCCACCCCGGCCAACCCGCCCAGCAGCACCGCCACGATCCCATCGATCGCCGCCCACACCGGCTCCGGAAATGACGGCACCGCATAAAACAGGATCGCCTTCACCAACAGCACCACCGCCGCCCAGAACTTCGCGTCCCTGATCAAAACATCCATCGCCTATCTCCTTCGCTGATTCGCCGATTCGCTGATTCGTCCGATCCCGTCCGATCCGTCCGAACCTCGGTCGTTAAACAACAACGGCCCTCGCCTGGGCGGGTGATCGCTCACCGGGCCAAACGAGGGCCGCGTCGCATGGGGGGGACCATGCGAGGGGGCTAACTATTTAATTGTCGGACACGTCACATACCGCCGTTCCAACCACCGCGCCACAAACCGCAGCGTCCTGACGACCACAGTCATCAACGCTCTCACGCTCACATCATCATCAGCAAGCTCCAGCTCTGGCATACCCCAATTATACCCCCGTCCACACGGATGTCAATATCCCCACAACCCGTAGGGGCAGGGCTCGCCCCTGCCCCCACCCCTGTCCCCACCTGAACCGTCCGAACCGTCCGACTGCCCCCCTCTCCTAACAATCAGTTAGTGTCTGAAGACTATCCCCGTAACCCCATGCCTTTCAGACAAGACCTCTAATTGCTTACTCATGTCGTAACTTGAATTCCATTTTCGATCCAGCACAGACATGAAATCCTTCCAGACATCTTCGCGACAGGCGATCTGGTCAATCCAGACATCCCGAGGAATAACTGCCACACTCTCGCCACGGGTTGGAACGGAACCTCTTGCACCCTTCCGAGAATTGCAGGACCTACACAATACCTGAAGATTTTCGAGAGCATTTGTTCCATCGTGCGAGACCGGCTTGACGTGATCCACAGTCAAATTATCTCGCGAGCCACAATTCGTGCACGCACCATCACGCTTAAAAACGAACTCTCGAATTTCCTTTGGGATCGGCCTTCGAGAATAGGATTTTCTCACGCCACCCTCCACCGTCGCCATAACTCCTCGCACAGCATCCCGTGGAAATTTCCCAGGCAGTGATCATACACCGCCGGATCGCTCGCCTTCAGCTCCTGCACCGACATCTGCAGCCCGCCATGTCGTGCCACGACGTCGTCCCAGAAGAACCCGTCATCCCACATCAGCGCCTTCAGCTTCCGCAGCCGCGTCTCCGTCAGCCGAGGTGGCCGTCTCTCCGCCGCCAGCGCCGTCCAAAACTCTTCCTTCTTCTCGTCGCTGATCTTGAACATCTCTCCCCCACGAGCGAAAATTATACCATGAGTGAATGGGTGCAGGCCCATCGGCCATCATCCTGCCCGTCCCACTAACCGGACACAATGCCCTCCGAACCGCTAACCGGACAAAAACCCCACCGGCCCGCAAAACGGGCAAAAACCCCTATGGGTGCGCGTCCAATCGGGGACCAATGCGCCGGCCAGATACGACTGCTCCCCCCACCTGGCCGGACAACTGTGACCGATCACAAGATAGTTGATGCGGATTCGGCGACATCCAGGGCCGATTGCGGCCACACCCTGGGGCTTATTCGTCTCATTGCAGCCGCACCTCCCCTGCTCAAATGTCTCAAATTGCAACATTTGAGCAGGGTTTTTCTGTTTCCTTTTTTTCCTTTTCCTCTTCCTTTCCCTCTTCCATTTCCAGCAGCGGATACCCGCCCTTCCCCTGCACCCTATCCAGGACCCGCCGCGCATCAGCATCCGAAAGATTCATCTGCCGCCGATATCGATAGAACGTCCGATAGAACACCGCCCGCTGCCTCTCCGTCAGCGCCGTTACATCGCCGATGCTCCGCACAAACCGCTTCTCGAAGCTCCCCGGCAAAAACGTACACCTGGCCAACGCCGCCAGCATCGAACGTTCCAGCGGAGTCAGGTCAACGCGCTCGACAGGGGTCGAGGTCATCTCTGTTCTCCTAAGCGATAGCCGCGAACGTCCGTGTCCGTCCGTGCCAGTTCGTACTTCTCGATTATCGCCTCCAACATCGCGCATAAGCGATAGCTCTCTATCGCATCGTATTTCTCGGCGCGTCTAAAAGTCCGGTAGCTGTTTAGGGGTAGCTTGACATCTACCGGAGTCCCGTCTGCCGTGTACACGGTCACCGGCGTCAATTGGGCGAGGCTTTCTCCCATGCCCGCCAACAATCTGGCCAACACCTCGACGTCCATGTCTTCAGGAAACTTCTGCTCAGCGACCCATGCTAATGGATGTTTTGATCCTTTGCTGGAGTTACAGCTAACGCATGAACGCACTATGTTTACTTTGTCTAATCCTCCTAGCACCTTCGGAGTAAGGTGGTCCCCATGATCTCCTTCTGTCAAGATTTGTCCGCAGTAGAAGCAAACTACCTGGCCATCAGCTCGCCTGCGCACGCCGATTTCGCCCGTGCGCCGTATCTCTTTCATTCTGATCAGCACATCGGAGAGAAAACTCATCCCTGTTCTCCATTGCGAACTATAGACGAAATCAAACACTCGGCACGATGTCTCTCTGGGTTATTCTCCAACCAAACCTCTTTGCACTCTGGACACTGAATATATGGAATAACCGACTCGGCAGGAGAATGAATCAGGTTCTCTGCATACCATCTACGGGCAGCCTCTATGACCAGCTCTTTGGTGATTACGATCTCATTCATACCGCTTCTCCTTGACGCCTTCTTGACGCCCCCGCCGCGCTTGCACACGGCAGGCAGCGCACCGCCGCTGATTCCACGACCGCCTCACGAACCGCACCCCACACCCGCACACCACCACCTCCGCCGTGCACTCCACCGCGTCCACGTGCCCGTTCACGCTGATCAACGTCCCCGCCGGCAACTGCCCCACCGCCACCAACGCCCGCACCGGATCATCCCCGATCTGCTGCACATACCCCAGCTCCCCCAGCATCTCGTCCGCCGTCATCCCGTTCATCCGCACCCGCAGCTTATCCTGGCGCAGCGTCTCCGCCGCCACCCAGCTCCGCCACGCCTCCACGAAATCCGCGCTCTGCTGTTCCGGCTTATTCTTATACAGCGAGATCGCCGCCCGGGTAAACGCCTGCCCCGGATACCGCCCGCGCCGATGCGGCCCCAACCGCTCCCCCAGCTCCCCCGCACTCAACGGATGCCCCACTGCCGGATATTCCCCGCTCAGCGCCTTCTCCATAGCCCCAGGTGAAATTGTGTCGCCCCCCATGATTCAAAGCCTCCTTGACGTCTTCTTGACGTCCCAGAAACGAAGCTCGTCCGCCCCCCAGATACGTCCGATCCGTCCTATCCGTCCCCAGGCCCCTCGGAGCCTAAACAGATATTACCGTCTCTCCCCTACCTCCGTCGCCGTTGACCGTGATCGTTGTGCTCTCGCGCACCTCCGCCACCCCCGCGCGCAGCTCCGCCGCCGCCTCGGCCGGCAGCGCCAGGCTGGCCAGCAGCTCCTCGCTCACGACCAGCTCCAGGTCCGTCACCCGCGCCTCCAGGCCGCCGATCTCGTTCCCCTGCGCCTGCAGCTTGGCCCCGAAATGCCCCACCCATCCCGGATCGGGGATCAGCGCGCTCTGCTGCGCCACCCGCGCCTCCAGCACATTCACGTACTTCTGCAACTGCTCCAACGCCCGCAGAAACCCCGGCATCCCGTTCGTCTGCACATCCGCCCAATTCAACGCTAATGGCATTGTCCAACTCCTTCCAGACCTCGCTGATGATATACCCCACGCTGGCCACCATCACCGCCAGCAACAAGTAGCTGATCGCCAACATCTCGCCCATCCTTAACGAAACGTTCCGAAGGGTTGGCGAAGGGTCGCGCGCGACCCTTCGCCAACCCTTAGCCGGATTGCACCCCCGCATGACAAAATTAAGAAAAAAAAAAAAATAATTTG
>CAYXEF010000009.1:0-44288 GCA_964463825.1 uncultured Candidatus Cloacimonadota bacterium
GCGGACTCACTGCGGACTTTGTCCGTAATGAGTGCGCAATGAGTCCGCAATGATAACGGGAGAGCGCCCTCGGGAACACCAGGCTGAATCCCGTATCCTGGTGCCAGACAAGAACTAATCAGCAAAAGCCGGAAAAATCCCTTGACAACGGACGCAGATCGCGCCAAAGGTTCTGTACCCATAATTCCTTAGCTACGCGCGCGAGGTGGATATGCGTTTTCGTCAATTGCTGCCGACGCTGGCAGTATGGTTTGTCTGCTTGTCCGGTTTGGCCGCCCATCCGGCCACCAACGGCTGGCAAAAACTCAGTCTCAAGGGCGAGGTGCGGTCCCTGACCGAGCATCACGCCGGCGGGGAGAGTTATCTCTATCGCTTTGCGGAAGACGGCCGGCTGATCTATCAGGAAGCGGGCGGCCTGCCCTTTGCCGACCTGGCGGAGCTGCCTCCGGATTCGCTGCAGGCAGCCTGGGACGAATACAACGAAATCCTGCTCTACCGCTACGAATACGATTCCCTGGACAGAATGACGCTACGCGAGGAATACAGGCCGGACAGCACGCTGGTCTGCAGCGAAAGCTATTTCTACATCGAGGAAGGCTGGCTGGAAATGTCCTACGCTGTTTATCCCGAATCCGGCCAAAGCTACGGGACCTGGTACAACGCTGAGGAGGTCATGGCCCGCTCCGCGCACTACGGCCCGGACAACGAGCTGCGGGACGAACAGCATTACAGCTACGACGAAACCGGACAGCTGCGGGAAGTGCTCAGCTACTCGGACAACGACTTCCAGTTTCTGACGAGCTTTTACAACGATGAACACGGCAACGCCACCCGCCTGGAGACCTTCGACGCCGCTGGCAACCTGATCGAAACGCAGACCGTCGAATACGAATATGATGACCGCGGCAACATCATCCGCGAAGAACGCCGTTACATCTATGACGAGTCCAATATGCTCTATCTGATCGAGCGGATTTTCGAGTATTATTGAGACGCCGCCCGCCTACTTGCTCCATGCGCCAGAAACCGAGCCGCAGAACTGAGATCGCCGGCAACGCCTACATCCTGGGCGACGCCGTGCAAGCCTGCCGGGAGCATATTCCCGGGGGCACGGTCGACCTCATCATCACCGATCCGCCCTACGGCATCAACGGCGGCAGCCTGCACAAGCACTACAACCGCGACGAAAACTATGTGCTGGACGGCTATATCGAGATACCCGCCGCGGATTACCAACAGTTTTCCCTGGACTGGATCCGGGAGGCGGAGCGCGTCCTGCGGCCTGGCGGGCAGATCTATATCGTCTCCGGCTACACCCGCCTCTACGAAATCCTGCACGCCCTGCGCCAAACCGGCCTGACCGAACTCAACCACCTGATCTGGAAGTACAACTTCGGCGTTCATACGCGCCGTAAATTCATCAGCTCGCACTACCACATCCTGCTTTATGCCAAACCACCGCTGGCGCAACTGACCTTCGCTCTGGACTGCCGCTACGGCCTCGAGGAACGCGACGCGCAGGGCGGTTCGCTCAATTACCGCGACCGCGAGGATGTCTGGATCATCAACCGCGAATACAAACAAGGCCGTGCCAAAAACAAGAACGAACTGCCCGCCGCGCTGTTGATCAAGATGCTGCAATACAGTTCTCGCGAGGGCGACCTGGTGCTGGATCCCTTCCTGGGCGGCTTCACCACCGCTCGGGCCTGCATCGGCCTGGGACGCAGGGTCATCGGCTGCGAGCTCTCGCCCACCGCATTCGAGCATGGCTTGAAACTGGTGCGCGCATTGCAGCCCGGATTCCTGCTGCCGGAATTGCGCCGTCCGGCCGGACGCCGTCTGCTCCGCCGCGGCAGCAGTTGGAGCGAGGACGAGAGGCAAAAGCTGCTGCGCGAATATCTGGCCCTGCGGTCTGCCGGCAACAACAAACGCGAGGCGGTGGCCGTTCTGACAGGCCGCTTCCAGCGCGGCAGGCTGGCCCTGGAACGCGCGCTGCGGAGCCTGGGGCATTGACGAAAAAAAACTTGCCTAAAAATGATGTTTACAATCTGTGGAGCCAAATTTACCGAGTGAACTCGTTTTGAGTCTTTGGGAGCGTCAATGAGGTTAAAAACCTTTCCCGGGGGAGTGCATCCCCACGATCATAAGCACTATTCCGCCGCCGCCCCGATAGCCAAACAGCCCCTGCCGGCCAGGGTGGTCATCCCCCTGTCCCAGCATATCGGCGCGCCTTCCGTCCCGGTCGTCAAGGTCGGCGATGAGGTTAAAACCGGGCAATTGATCGCCGAGCCGGGCGGATTCGTCTCCATCCCCCAACACGCCAGCATCAGCGGCAAAGTGACCCGCATCGACTGCTTCCCGCATCCCGCGGGTGCCACCTGCACGGCGATCGAGATCAGCGGCGACGGCGCTGACACCTGGGTGGATCTGGCCGACGACGTTGATTTTCTGGCCCTGGATCCGCAGGAACTGAAACAGCGCGTCGCGGACGCCGGCATCTGCGGCATGGGCGGCGCGGGCTTCCCCACCTCGGTCAAGCTCTCCCCGCCGGCAGACAAACCGATCGACACCGTGATCCTCAACGGTGTGGAATGCGAGCCCTACCTGACCTCGGACTACCGTTTGATGCTGGAAAAAGCGCCCCAGATCGTCTCCGGGCTCAAGATCCTGCTCCGGATTCTGGGCGCCAAACAAGGCTGCATCGGCATCGAGGCCAACAAACCTGAGGCTATCGCGCTGCTTGGCAAACTGACCGCTTCCGAGCCCGACATCACGGTGGTACCGCTCAAACTGCAGTATCCGCAGGGAGCGGAGAAGCAATTGATCTACGCCGCTACCCGGCGCAAGGTCCCGGCCGGCGGTTTGCCCATGGCCGTGGGCGTCGTGGTGCAGAATGTGGGCACCGCTTTTGCTGTCTACGAAGCCGCGCGCTACAGAAAACCCTTAGTGGAACGCGTGATCGCGGTCACTGGCGGCATCGTCAGAGAACCCAAAAACCTGCTGGCCCGCATCGGCACTCCGCTGTCCGAACTGGTGGATTTTTGCGGCGGAACCACGGCTGAAACCGGCAAGATCATCTCCGGCGGCCCGATGATGGGTTTTGCGCTGCCCTCGCTGGAAGCGCCCGTCGCCAAAGGCAGTTCCGGGCTGGTCCTGTTCAGCCGGGCCGAAGCCAAAGGCTTGGAAGAGCACAATTGCCTGCGCTGCGCCCGCTGCGTGGATGTCTGCCCCATGAATTTGCTGCCCAGCCTGATCGCGCAGGCAGTCAAAGCCGGGGATCTCGATCTGGCGCTTCAATGCGGACTCGAAGACTGCATGAAGTGCGGCAGCTGCGCCTATGTCTGCCCCGCGCATATCCGCCTGGTGCAATGGATCGACACCGGTAAGATCCGCCAGGCCGAACGCTTGCGCGCCAAAAAGTAGAGGACGGACCATGAAAGATAAAGTCATAGTATCACCCGCGCCGCATCTGCACGACCGCTCCAACATCCCCCAGGTGATGTGGAACGTGGTCCTGGCCCTGACGCCGGCGCTGCTCTTTTCAGTATATTATTGGGGCCTGCGCTCCTTGTGGCTGACGCTGTTGGGCGCCGCCGCGGCAGTGGGCACCGAAGCCCTGATCCAGTATCTGCGCAAGGTTCCGGTCACCGTGCAGGACGGTTCCGCTTTCCTCACCGGCATGCTGCTTTCCTACAATATCTCCGCTGGCTCGCCCTGGTGGCTGCCCATCATGGGCAGTGTGTTCGCCATCGCCGTGGGCAAACAGGTTTTCGGCGGTTTGGGCAATAATCCCGTCAATCCGGCTCTGTTGGGCCGGGCCTTCCTGCTGGCGTCCTGGCCGTCCCTGATGACCGGCAATTGCTGGATCCCCACGCTCAAACGCTCTTTAAGCGAGGCTTCGATCAACGGCGTCAGCCGGCTGAGCCTGATCCACGCCGACCTGCAAAACGTCTCCGCCAAGGCCTACGACCTGGTGACCAGCGCCACGCCGCTCAAGGTGGCGCAGACGTTGCGGGACAGCACCTTCGTCAATTCTCTGACGCCCGATCCCGCGCTCAATACCGACATCAGCAACAAGATGTTCACCAGCCTCTTCGACATGGGCACGCTCAAATCCCTGTTCTGGGGCAATATCGGCGGCTGCATCGGCGAAGTGTCCGTCTTCGCGCTGCTGCTGGGCGCCATTTACCTGCTCTGGAAGAACATCATCGAGTGGCGTATCCCGCTCTTTTACATCGGCACGGTCTTTGTGCTGACCTTCCTTTTCGGCGGCATTAAAGGAATGGGGTTGTCGCTGATGTTGCCCTTCTTCCATATCTTTTCCGGCGGCCTGATGCTGGGCGCGTTTTTCATGGCCACGGACTATACCACGAGTCCGCTGACCAAGAACGGGCGCATCGCCTTCGCCATCGGCTGCGGCGTCATGACCGTCGTGATCAGGCTGGTGGGCGGATATCCGGAAGGAGTGTCCTATTCCATCCTGTTCATGAACGTGCTCACGCCCCTGATCGACAAACTTACCATGCCCAAAGCCTTTGGGAGGGTGAAGAAATGAAGTTCTTTCTCAGACTCGGACTCATCCTGTTGGCTTTCTGCGCAATTGCCACGGCGCTTTTGGCCTTCGTCAATTCCATCACCCAGCCCCGCATCGAACTGCTCAAGGCCGAGCAGGAACGCCAGGCCCGTGCCTCGCTGCTGCCCGGTGTGGAGTTCGAGCGCGTCGCTCAAAACGTACCCGGAGCTGATTCCCTGATCTACTACATCGGCCGGGCTGAGGACACCAAAGAGATCAAAGGCTACACCTTCACCGCCGCCAAGGTCGGCTACAGCAGCACGGTGAAGACCATGGCAGCCGTGGACTCGGAATTCAAACTGCTCGCCATCAAGGTCATCGAACAGGCGGAGACCCCAGGCTTGGGGGCCAATGCCACGGCACCCACATTCACCGACCAATTCAAGGGCCTGGCCCCGGACCAGATCCTGGTGGACAAAGACGGTGGCCAGATCAAATCTCTGACCGGTGCGACGATCACTTCGCGCGCGATCGCCAACTCGCTGACCGAGCAGATCACTGCGGTCCGGCTGGATGCCGAACAGCGACTTGCCGCGCCTGGCAATGAGGAGGTGACACCGTGAGATTCGTCTCCGAACTTTCCAAAGGCATCATCAAGGAAAACCCGATCTTCGTGATCGTGCTGGGCCTCTGCCCCACTTTGGCGGTCTCGACCTCGGTGAACAACGCCATCGGAATGGGCGCCGCCGCGACCTTTGTGCTGCTCTGCTCCAATGTCATTATTTCGCTGATCAAAAACGTCACCCCGGCCAAAATCCGCATTCCGGTCTACATCGTGGTCATTGCCGCGTTCGTGACCGTCGTGGACATGATGATGGCCGCATATGTGCCTGATCTGCACAAGAGCCTGGGCCTCTTCATCCCTCTGATCGTGGTCAATTGCATCATCCTCGGACGCGCGGAAGCCTTCGCCAGCAAGAACAATCTCCTCAATTCCCTGGCGGACGGCATCGGCATGGGGCTCGGTTTCACGCTTTCACTGGTCGTGGTAGCCAGCATCCGCGAGCTGCTGGGCAACGGCAGCTGGTTCGGCATGCGAGTGCTGCCCAGCACCTACAACCCAATGCTGATGGCTATCCTGGCCCCCGGCGCCTTCATCACGCTGGGCTTTTTGATGGCGCTGATGAACATGCTGAAGGAGAAGAAATAATGGGCGTTTTAGGACAAATCTTCGTGATGGCGATATCCGCCATCTTTATCCAAAACTTCGTGCTGGCCCGCTTTCTCGGCCTCTGCCCCTACCTCGGCGTGTCCAAGAAACTGGATTCCGCCTTAGGCATGGGCATGGCGGTGATCTTTGTCATGACCATGGCCTCGGCGATCACCTTCCTGATCTACAGGTATCTGCTGATCCCCTTCGGCATCGAATATCTGCGGACCCTGTCCTTCATCCTGACCATCGCCGCGCTGGTGCAATTCGTGGAAATGGTGATCCAGAAGAACGCCCCGGCGCTGTATCGCTCGCTGGGTGTTTATTTGCCCTTGATCACCACCAACTGTGCCGTGCTGGGCGTCGCCATTCTCAATGTCACGCCATTGGCCGACGGCTCCAGTTACAACTTCCTCTTCGCCACCCTGAACGGCTTGTTCTCCGGCATCGGCTTCACTTTTGTGCTGCTCGCCATGGCCGGAATCCGTGAACGCCTGGAACTGGTTGACATGCCCAAAAGCATGCGCGGCATGCCCAGCGGCCTGATTCTGGCAGGGATTATGGCTCTGGCATTTTACGGCTTTATGGGCCTCAAGATCTGAGGAGGATGTGATGCCGAGTGTATTGACGACCCTTCTTGCCGCTTCCCTGGGATCGCAAATCCTTCTGCCCGTCATCGTCCTGGGTGCCATGGGCCTGGTTTTCGGCCTGATCCTCGCTTTCGCCGCCAAGGTCTTCGCCGTGCAGGTCGATCCCCGTGTGGAACAGATCATCGAAGCCTTGCCCGGAGCCAATTGCGGTGCCTGTGGCAAAGCCGGCTGCGCGGGTTATGCCGACTCCATAGTCAAAGACGGAGTCGAGATCAATCTTTGCGCCCCGGGCGGCCCTGCCGCCGCCGCAGCCATCGCCCGCATCATGGGCAGGGAAGCCGGCACCGCCATTCCCAAAGTCGCCGTCATCCACTGCAGCTCCGGCGGCCGTGACAACACCAGCTGGAAATACGCCTACCAGGGCATCGAGAGCTGCAAGTCCGCCGTCAATATCTCCGGCGGCCCCAATGCCTGTTCCTGGGGCTGTCTGGGATTCAACGACTGCGTGCGGGCCTGTCCCTTCGGCGCTTTCAGCCTGGACGCTAACAATATGCGCCAAATCGACCTGGAAAAATGCACCGGCTGCGGCGCCTGCGTCCGTGCCTGCCCGCGCCAATTGATCGAACTGGTGCCTGTCAACCGCAATGTGCACATCCTCTGTTCTTCCAGGGACAAGGGTCCGCTGGCCAAACAAAGCTGCGGCAGCGGTCATGCCTGCATCGGCTGCGGCATCTGCTCCCGCAAGTGCCCAGTGCAGGCCATCACGGTGGAAAACAACCTCGCCACCATCGACTATGCCAAGTGCATCAACTGCGGCCTCTGCGCAACGGTCTGCCCCACCGGCGCCATCAGCGACCTGCTCTGCTGCGCGCGCAAGAAAGCCGTGGTGATCGAAGAACTCTGCATCGGCTGCACCATCTGCGCCAGGAATTGCCCCGTGGAGGCCATCTCCGGAGAAGTTAAAAAGGTGCACAAGATCGATCAGGAGAAATGCATCGGCTGCGGCGTTTGCATCGAGAAATGCCCCAAGCAGGCCATTAAGACCGTGGATTGAACCTGATCGCGCTCCCCACACGAATTTCAAACCTGGCGGCGGATCTTCTGCCGCCTTTTTCTTGCTCCGCCCCGGCGCCTGACCCATTTACCACCCGAAGACTTCCCCTCTACTTCCCGTCCGTTTGGCCGGAACTCCACGCGAAGCAGACTGGAAGCGGGTTAGACAGGCCTCAGAGCGGTATCAGGGGCCTGCGGCCAAACTTTTTGCTGAAAACGGCACGGAAATTGTATGCAAGAACTTGCACAGACAAATAACAGGGAGTGATCCACGATGCCCAATTCCTTCCGGCGTCCCATGTTTTACCTCGTAATGCTTGCCAGCTTGCTGCCGGCGCTGCTGGCGGCGCATCAGCTGTTGCCGGCGGACTTGCAGTATGAGCCAGTCCGCTTCACAGAAACGCCACCGCCTGCCGGGCCGGTGCGCCCGGTGGCAGAATTCGAGCCCGCCTCGCAAGTGCTGATCCGCTATCCTTTGGGGATACCCACTTCCCTGGTTGTTCAGCTGTCCAATACCGCGCAAGTGGTCTGCCTGGTTTCCTCAGCCTCTGTCCAGAATACCGCGACGACTGCATTCACCAATGCCGGTGTAAACATGGCCAATGTTTCCTTTCTGGTGGCTCCCACGGATTCATACTGGACGCGGGATTACGGCCCCTGGTTCGTCTTTGACGGCAACGGAGAACTGGGCGTGGTGGACTTTCAGTACAACCGCCCGCGCCCCAACGACAACCTGATACCGCAGGTTTTTGCTAATTCCAGCGGCCTGCCCTACTATGGGATGAACCTCAACCAGACCGGCGGCAATTATATGGCGGACGGGATCAACACCGCGGCGCAGACCACGCTGGTGTACAGCGAAAATCCCTCCCAGACCCAGGCCCAGGTCAATGCCAAAATGCATGACTATCTGGGCATCGAAAACTACCATGTACTGCCCGATCCCAACAACACCTACATCGACCATATCGATTGCTGGGGCAAGTTTCTGGCGCCGGATAAAGTCCTCATCCGCAGCGTCCCGACCTCGCATGCCCAATACAACGCCATCGAGCAGACCGCTAACTATTTCGCCACCCACAACTGCGCCTGGGGCTACCCCTACCGGGTCTACCGGGTCAATACGCCACAAAACCAGCCCTACACGAACTCCCTGATCCTCAATCGCAAGGTCTTTGTCCCGACCATGAACAGCACCTACGACGCCGCGGCATTGCAGGTCTATCAGCAAGCCCTGCCGGGCTATCAGGTCATCGGCGTAGCGGGAACCGGCTCCGCGCCCTGGGAATCCACGGACGCCCTGCATTGCCGCGCGCACGAGATCCCGGATAAGGACATGCTGTATATCAGCCACATGCCCTACTGGGGCACGCAAAGCTATTCGGCCAGCCTTGTTTTTTCCGCTGAGATCAAGGCCCACAGCGGGCAGGCGGTGCTCGCCGACTCCACTTACGTGAGATTCCAGATCAATGGCGGCAACTGGCAGAACGCTTATCTGGCCTGGAACAACGGCGATGTTTATACGACCACGGTCAGCAACCTGGCTCCCGGAGACAGCATCCGTTATTTCATCCATGCCGCCGACGCTTCCGGCCGCGCGCAGGACCATCCCTATTTCGCGGCGTTGGATCCGCATGACTTCGTTGTCGAGCCAGATACTGAAGCGCCCACGATCCTGCATGGCAACGTGCCGGCAACGATTGCAAGCGGGGATCAGTGGTTCTCAGCGGTGGTAACAGATAACTTCATGGTCAGCAACGTCGTGCTGCGCTACCGTATCGACGCTGGCGAACCGGTGGAAATCCCCATGATGACCGATCCCGAAGCGCCGCCCAACTATTGGTGGGCGGATTTCGAACTGAACTTCGTGAGCGGCCAGCAGGTTTTTTACTACCAGATCGAGGCCTGGGACAACGCCAATCCACCCAACCACGCTGTCTATCCCTGGCCGGGCGAGTGGATCATCGTGCCGATTGAGGGCGTGGCGGTTGTTGACGAGCTGTTGCCCGCTGTGGAACCGATCATACTCAGCGTGTATCCCAATCCCTGGCACTTCTCTGCAACTAACGCGCTGACAATAGAATACAAAGCGGGGTTGAATCTACCCTTGGTGTTGAAACTTTTCAACAGCAGGGGCCAGCTGATTGTCGAGCATAAGAGTACGTCCGCAATGCGTGGCGTGAATAAGTTACTCGGGACAGATATTGCCCAGAGTGAAGTAGCATTAAGCTCAGGGCTGTATTTTTTGAACCTGACTATTGGAGATAAGTCATTAACCAGAAAGGTCTTACTTCTCAAGTGAGCCTCTGTGGATAAAATTCAACAGAAGAAAAAAGAAAAAACCTGCGAAAAAAGCTTGACACCTGAGCCCTCTCTTTTAAAAATGACCTCAGCCTACAGACCCTACATAGAATGCCCTCCGAGCAGTGGGGATGCCGCCCGGCATTCCCCACTGTATTTTTTTGCCCGCACTTTGGAGTATTTATGAGATCCATCCTTGTCGCCCTTATCCTTATCATCCTGACCGTGACACTGAGCGCTGTGCCGCCGCGCCAGGTCGTACGCATCCCCGATCCCGCTCCGGAATTGCTGCAGCGTTTTCTTCGCCTGGATGCAGATATCGCTGCTTACCGTCCCGGACAATACCTGGACCTGGTGGTCGGAGAGGCCGATTTGCCGGCTTTGATCAGCGAATTTCCACGCCTCAGCATCACCCAGACCGAGCAGCAATTGAAAGACAACCTGCATGACGACCGAGATCTGCCCGGCTACCGCAGCTACGCTCAGATGGTGACGGAACTGATGCAACTGCAGTCGCAGTATCCCGGTCTGATGCAGACGAGTGTGCTGGGAACCGGCTGGGGCGGCATTTATGCCGGCCAGGACATTCCCTTTTATCAGAATTTCGACCACCAGCTCTGGGCGGTGAAAGTCTCGGCCAACGTGCTGCAGAACGAGGACGAACCGGCCTTTTTCTTTGTGGGCGAACACCACGCTCGCGAGCCTCTTTCCACCGAGGTCTGCATGGGCATCCTGATCCACCTGCTGGAAAACTACGGCAGTGATCCCGTGGTGACCAACATCCTGGACACCAGCGAGATCTGGATCGTGCCGCTGCTCAATCCCGACGGCCACAAAATCGTGATCGACCAAACCGATGTCTGGTGGCGCAAAAACGTCCGCGACAACAACTCCAACCAGACATTCGACCACGACAGCGCTGGCAACGGCATGGACGGCGTGGACCTCAACCGCAACTACGGCTACTATTGGGGCCACACTAATGCCACGGATTATATTCCCGCCGCCACCTACCATGGCCCCAGCGCCTTTTCCGAGCCCGAAACCCAGGCCTTCAGGGACTTTCTGCTCGGCCGGCGTTTCCTGGCCGGGATCGGTTACCACACTTATGGCCAGTATGTCCTGTACCCCTATGGTTACGTGGAAGGCATCCAGGCTCCGGACAAGATTGAATTGCAGGCTCTGGCCCAGGAAATGGCCTCTCTGCTGCCCGGTGTGAGTGGCGGATATTACCTTCCCGGCCCTTCCTACGGTCTCTATCCCGTGAGCGGAAGTCTGGACGATTGGGCCTACTCGCAGACCGGCGCTTTTTCCTATACCATCGAAATGGCCACCCAATTCATCCCTCCTGCCAGCCAGGTACCGCAGATCGTGCAGCATCAGGTGAACGGAGCGCTGGCCATGATGCAAAGAAAGAACAAGAAGATCCTGCGCGGGCACGTGACCGACGCAGTGACCGGAGCTCCGCTGGTGGCGCGGATTTATGTAGAAGGTTTTGACGACGCCTTGGTATACCGCACGCCGATCCGCTCGGACAGCCTGTTTGGAGCCTACTATTACCTGCTGCCGCCGGGCACCTACAATGTGCGCTACATCTGCCCGGGCTACGCGTCCGAAACCCGCAGCGTGACGATCTTTGCCGACAGCCCCACGCTGGAGGAGGTGGCCCTGACTCCGATCCAGCCGCTGGATCTGAATATCCTGGTCATCGGGGATTTCTACTCCGGCTTGGAAGGGGTGACTGTGACTCTCAACGAAGATCCGGAGCAGTCCTATGTGACCGATACTGAGGGCAGAATCTCGCTGCCTGGATTTTTGCCCGGACATTACCTGCTGCAAGCCTCCAGACAGGGCTTCGAAACCCTCAGCCTGATGCGTGACATCACCACAACCGATATCACTTTGCGCCTCACCAGCCAAAGCCACTTCGCCGACGATTTTGAACAGGACTTGAACAATTGGACCACCACAGGCAGCTGGAACCGCAGCAACGCGGACCATTATTATGGCTCCTATTGCCTCACGGACAGCCCCGCCGGCAACTACCAAAACAACGCCAGTACCTTCGCCCGCCTGGCGGAGCCCCTCGACCTGCACAACGTGGAAAACGCCAACCTGCAGTTCTGGCTGCGCACCGAAATGGCCCTCGACGACGACGCCCTGTTGCTGGAGTATTCACTCACCGGCAGCAACTGGGCCATCATGGGCTATTACTCCGGAGTCAGGTACTGGACACTCCAATCACTGGACCTCAACAGCCTTATCGGCAACGACCTGCATCTCCGGTTCCGCTTGCAGACCGGCAGCGGCGGCAGTGCCAACGGCGTTTTCATCGATGGCTTCAAGTTCTTCCGCAGCGTCAACGTCACCTCCGCGCAGGAAGAGCTCCTGTCCCCGCCCCGGATCACGCTTGCAGCGGCGCCCAATCCCTTTGGTGACAGGACTGTGATCTCACTGCGGACCGATGCCAAAACCGGACCCGCCGAGTTGGGCATCTACAACATCCGCGGTCAATTGGTCCGCGAGTTCAGGATAAAGAGCTTGACCCCCGGCGCCCATGAATATGATTGGGATGGCAGGGACGGGACCGGCAGCCCGTGCGCCGCCGGCATTTATCTGATCAGGCTTGCCGGCCCGCGGGGAACATTGGCCTCAGCCCGCATCGCCCATCTCAAATAGGAAGGAACGGCGCGTTGGATGAGATCCGCATTGAAAACCTGAGCAAGGATTTTGACGGCTTTCTGGCCGTCGATGACGTCAATATCTCCATTTCCTTCGGAGAACTGTACTCGTTTTTGGGACCCAGCGGCTGCGGCAAAACCACGCTGCTGCGCATGATCGCCGGCTTCGAGATTCCCAGAAGCGGCCGCATCCTGATCGGCGACCAGGACATCACAGACCTTCCGCCCTATAAAAGGCCCGTCAACACCATTTTCCAGAACTACTCCCTGTTCCCGCACATGATTGTGTTCGACAACGTCGCCTTCGGCCTGCGCATCCGCAAAACCGCCGCCGGCGAGATTCGCGAACGCGTGCGCAGGATGCTGGCGTTGGTCAAGATGGAGGATCAGGCGGCCAAATACCCCAGCCAGATCAGCGGCGGCCAGAAACAGCGCGTCGCCATCGCCAGAGCCCTGATCAACCAACCCAAAGTCCTGCTTCTGGACGAACCCCTGGCGGCGCTGGATCTCAAATTGCGCCAGCATATGCTGATCGAACTCATGAACATCCATGACGCCGTCGGTATCACGTTTATCTACGTGACCCACGACCAGGGCGAGGCGATGAGCATCTCCGACCGCGTGGCCGTGATGGAAAGCGGCCGCATCGTCCAATCCGGCCCGCCGGACGACATCTATGAGCGCCCCGCCAGCATTTTCTCCGCCTACTTCATCGGCGAAACCAACCTGCTTTCCGGCGAGGTCATCGGCCTCGAGGACGAATATGTGCAGATCCGCTGCGACCAGGGCGACGGCCAGTCTTTCGAAATCGACAGCACCTTCCATTTCCGGCCCCGCCTGGGCCAGAAACTCACCGTCAGCCTGCGCCCGGAAAAGATCGCCATCACCCGCGGCAAACCGGGTAACCAGGATGATTTCAACATCCTGCGCGGCACCATCGAGGACATCCTCTACCTGGGCACCCACACCCAATACATTGTCCGGGTGGGCAAGCTCAAATTCCGCGTCTTCAGCCAGCACAAGCGTGTCTATTTCGATGAAAAGGCCCTGGACTGGGACGAGCCGGTCTGGCTGTTCTGGCACGACACGGACACCTGGCTGATCGACGAAGTGGCGGATCCCGGCGGCAATCTCGCCCACCTCGAGCAGCCCGGACCGCTGCAGCGCCTCAAACGCGGAGGCAACGGCTAGCGATGGGCCAGAAAGCACCCCACGCCACGCTCGAGCAACTCGCCCGGCGCCGCAGCAACATTGCCAGCCATCTGCTGACTTTGCCCGCCCTGCTCTGGCTGCTGCTTTTTTTTCTGGTGCCCTACCTCATCGTCCTGATCTACAGTTTTCTCACCGCGGGCACCTACGACGTCCAATTCTCCTTTACCCTGAACGCCTACCGGCAGATCGCGGCCGGCACTTATCTGCGCCCCTTCTGGCTGGCTTTCCGGCTGGCTTTCCTCACCACCCTGGTTTGTTTGCTGCTGGGTTTTCCCGTGGCCTACTACATCGCCCGCGCCAGGGATAAACTACGCAACACCCTGCTCATCCTGATCATCATTCCTTTCTGGACCAATCTGATCATCCGCATCTTCGCCTGGCGCATCTTTCTGGCCTCCGAAGGCATGCTCAACAACGCCCTGCTCGGACTGAACCTCATCAACCAGCCGCTGCAATTGCTGCGCACGGATTTCGCCGTCATCCTGGTCATGGTCTATGTCTATCTCCCCTATATGATACTGCCCTTGTACGGCGTGCTGGAAAAGCTGGATTTCACTCTACTGCAGGCGGCCATGGATCTCGGCGCCAGCGAGGCCAAGGCCTTTTTCCGCGTCACCCTGCCCCTGGCGCTGGAAGGCATCTTCGCCGGGGCGCTTTTGGTCTTCATTCCTTCGCTGGGCGCTTACCTGATCCCGCAATTGGTGGGCAACCAGCAATCTTTATACGTGGGCCAGGTGATCACCTACAAGATCAAAAACATCCCCCGCAACTGGCCCATGGCCTCCGCGATGTCCTTCACCCTGCTGCTCATGGTCGCGCTGCTGCTGTTGGGCGCTTATTATCTCTATCGCCGGCGCCGCCTGGCCAGGAAGTATTGACATGCTGCGGATGTCACGTCTGAAGAGGCTTTACGGCGGTGTGAACCTCACCCTGTTCAGCCTCGTGATGGTGTTTTTGTATATCCCGATCCTGATTTTGGTGATCTTCAGCTTCAACGACGCCAAGGTGGTCACCTCCTGGCGCGGCTTCACCTTCGAGTATTACGCCAAACTGTGGCAGAACGACGCCATCAAGGAAGCGCTGCGCAACACGCTGCTGGTCGCGGGACTTTCCACTTTGATCTCCACCGTGCTGGGGGTGCTGACCGCCCTTGGCCTGGAAAACAAACGCTTCAAAGGGCGCCAGGGCTTGCTGGCCCTGATCTACACCCCACTGGTCATCCCGGATATCCTGATGGGCGTTTCGCTGGCTCTGCTCTTCAATTTCACCCGCGTCAACACCGGCATGTTCACCGTCCTCATCGCCCACATCACGTTTTGCGTGTCCTACACCGTCATCGTGATCCAGAGCCGGCTGGCGGGATTCGACTACTCCTTGGTCGAGGCCGCCGCCGATCTCGGGGCCAAACCCGCCGCCATTTTTCTCAAGATCAAACTGCCCCTGATCATGCCAGGCATCATCGCTGCCGCGCTTTTGGCCTTCACCCTGTCCATCGACGACTTCATCATCACCTTCTTCACCTCCGGACGCGGTTTCGACACCCTGCCCATATACGTCGAAGGCACCATCCGCCGCGGCGCCATCACCACGATCAACTCCCTTTCCACGCTGATGATCGGCTTCACGCTGTTTTTGGTGGTGGTCACCAAGCGTATCCGCAAGACCCTTATCTCCTCGCTTTGACCCCACTTCGCCCCGGTTATCACTGCGGACTCATTACGGACTCACTGCGGACTTTGTCCGTAATGAGTGCGCAGTGAGTCCGTAATGATAGCGGGAGCCAAACCGGCTTTCCTTGATAGATAGGAATATACCTGGCAATTAAATTGCGCTCAGGTATGATGCAAGCGGTGAAGTGGAAGCAAGGGAAAATCAGTGTCCTGGCTGCGGGGCGATCCTGTCCACCTTGTCCAGGTAGGCCTGCATGTCGAATTTGCGCTTCAGGCCGGCGGCGTTCATGTAGCGGACGCTTCCGAAGATGGGGCGCTGCTGCCAGGGGCGGTCGTGCTTGCCGAAGCACCAGGCCACGCCGGCATAGGAATTGGGATCGCGGCCGTCCAGTTCGTATTTGTTGTTGAGGTAAAGCATGGTCTGGAAGGCACTTTCGGGGTCGGGGAGCCATTCTATGAGTTTTTTGCCCCAATACATGCGCATGTAGTTGTGCATCTTTCCGGTGGCGGTCATTTCCCTTTGGGCGGCGTTCCAAAAGGGATCCAGCGTTTGGGCGGTCTCCAGTTCCTCCAGCCCGTAGCTGTGTGGCCGGGGATCGGAGAGGTGGTCGTTGAGCGTGGTCCGGGCCCAGCCGGGAATGGCATCGTAGCTGTCGTAATGGGGATTGTGGTGGCAGAAATTGCAGCTGAGTTCGCGGCGGACGATCAATTCTTCCAGAAACGAGGCCAGGCCGGCTTGCAGGGGGCTGAGGCCGCTCTTGTCTCGGATCAGATCGGCGGCCGCGTATGCCGGATATCCGCAGAATTCGAGAGCCCGCAGCGCCACTTCCAGTGCCGAGATCTGGCCGAAATGCAGATAGGGGCTGAGGCCGCTCTGGATGTCCAACGCGGGGTCGTTGCGCTGCGCGGCGTAGAGGTGTAAACGCTTCTCCAGAAAGACTTCCAGCCGCCGCTCCGCCTCCGGATAACCGCCTTGATAGTGAGCCTGCGCGCCTGTAGCGGCGGTAATTCGCAGATGCTGCGCGGCGAAATCCAGAACTTGCATTGTGTCTGTTGCAGGCCTGCAGACCAGGCTGGACAATGACTTGGGCAGTTTCGGGACAAATCCGCGCGGACCACGGTAAAGCGGCCGGGGGCAGGGCTCCAGATATTCCGGCAAGCGGCGCAGCAGTTTGCCGCGCAGCGTGGCGGCGGCGTATTCCTCTTTGTCCGAGGCCGCGCGCACCGGCACCACGACGTCGCTTTCCACTTCCAGCATCGAATCCGGCGGCAGGAGTCCACTTAGTTTTTGCCGCCATTCCCGCTGCCAGCGCAGATAGCCGTGATCCGCCACGACCAGCGATTCTGTTCCGGCCAGCGCCGCGACGCTCTCCGCCGGAGCGCCGGCCAGCAGGATCAGGCTCAGTCCGGCCTGGCGCAATTCTTGTGCCGTGGCGGCCAAGCCTTCCAGCATGAAGCGATAGTGGCCCGCCTGGGCGTCCGGAACGGCATCACTGATGACGAAGGCCACGCACAATGGGATTTGGCGGGCGTTGGCGGTCTCCACAGCCAGGTTCAGAGCGTGGTTGCATTTGGCGCGCTGAGCCTGCTGCATCCAGTAAATGACCTGCCGGGCGGAGTTGTGGCCGCCGGGATCGCCGGACCAAATCCGGTCCGCGGGCATCGGGGGGAGAACTTCCTGTGGCATGAGACTAGCACAGCGTCCGGGGCGGATTCTGTCAACCGATATCTGCGCAGTGGCGCAGATACCGAGGAAATGTTGGCGGCTGGAATAGATTTTGCATAACTGAAGAATAGGAAGCCTTGGCTCTGCCGGGCTAGCTATGTTCAGATCGAGTATGAGGAATAGATGACTGTTTTGATTCTGGCGACGGTGCTGCTCATTGCCTATTGGGCGCATGAATATTGGCGGCACCTGCGCAATGTGAAATCCATCCCCATCCGCGTGCATGTGAACGGCACGCGCGGCAAATCCAGCGTGACGCGACTGATCGCGGCCGGGCTGCGGGCCGGAGGCAAAAAGACCGTGGCCAAGATCACCGGCACCCTGCCCCGCGTGGTGCTGCCGGACGGCCGCGAAGCCGCCATCATCAGGCTGATGGGCGCCAATATCATCGAACAGAAATACATCTTCCGCCATGCCGTGAGTGAAAAGCCGGACGCCATCGTCATCGAGTGCATGGCCGTCAATCCGGTCTTCCAGTGGATCACCGAACGCAAATTCGTGCGCAGCACCATCAGCGTGGTCACCAACTGCCGCCCGGACCATCTCGATCTGATGGGCTCCACGGAGCAAAGCGTGACCATGTCCCTGAGCAACACCATCCCCCAGGGCGGAGTCTGCTACACCGCGGAAAACGAGCATTTCGGGCTGCTGGAGAAAGTCGCCAAACAACGCCACTGCCGTATCCACCAGATCCGGCCCGCGGATGTGACGCCTGAGGAACTGGCCCGCTTCCGTTATATCGAGCACGCGGAGAATGTGCAGCTGGCACTGGCCGTCTGCGCCGAAGCCGGCATCCCGCGTGAGGTGGCGCTGGAAGGCATGATCCACGCCCACCCCGATCCCGGAGCCCTGAGGAAATACATCGTCCATGATGGCGACAAGACCATCCATTTCTACAATGTTTTCGCCGCCAACGATCCCAAATCCACCGAACGCATCATCAACATGGTCACCGGGCACCTGCAAAACGTGGAAAAGATCATTATGCTCAACAGCCGCGCCGACAGGCTCTACCGTGCGCACCAGCTGATCGACACCGTGGCGAATCTGGACTTCAGCTATCTGCTTTTAACTGGCGAGATCCCGGAAAAAGTGGAGTCTTACGCCCTGCACTCCGGCCTCCCGGCAAACAAGGTCATCCCGCTGGGCGAGCTCCGGCCGGAATTGGTATACAAAAAAGTGCTGGAACTGACCGGCAGCGAGTCCCACGTCCTGGGCATCGGCAACATGGCGGGCAAGGTCTGGTACGGGGCGCAGATCGTGGCGCATTTCAAGCACAAAATGCAAGCAAACAAGAAAGTTATGGAAACGGGGAAGTAAAGTGGTTGAAACAATTATTCAGGCCGCCGTCGGCCTGGGCGTGATCATCAGCCTGATCTTCAGCGAACTTCTGGGCGCTTCGGCCGGCGGCATCGTCGTGCCGGGCTACATCGCCCTCTATCTGGACAAACCGATGCAGATCGCCGGAACGCTGGCTGTGAGCCTGCTCACCTGGGGCATCATCCGCGTGATCAGCCAGTTCACTCTGATGTTCGGCAAGCGACGCATGGTGCTGAGCATCCTGATCGGCTTCATTCTGGGCTGGGCCACGCGCCTGCTCGTGTTTCAGAACGTGACGGTCTATACTTTTCAAATGCAGTCGATCGGCTATATCGTGCCGGGGCTGATCGCCAACTGGTTTGAGCGCCAGGGTTTTATCAAGACCCTGTCGACCATGGGCGTGGCGGCCATTCTGGTGCGCCTGGCGTTGATCGTGATCTTTGGCGGGGAGGTCTGAGATGTACCGTCCCTCCCTCAAATCCGGCCGGTCTTTGTTCCTGCTCTTCATCCTGAGCGTGATCCTCTTTGTCATCGCCAATGGCAGTTATGTCACCATCGAAGCAGATTACTACGAGCAGAAGGTCGAGGCGGCCAAGCTGATGGCGACCTGTATGGATACCCTGAAAGCCGAACAACACCGCCTGGGCATTGATTTCGATCCCATCAACGATCCCTTGCAAACCGGCCTCATCGGCACTCTGCGCAGCTCCATCACCACCGACCGCGGCCTGATCTCGGACAAGCAGGCTTCCCTCAATCCCAACCTGGCCGCCATCTTCATCCAGGAATTCAACCGTGCCGGCCTCAAATCCGGCGACCACATCGCGGTCGGCCTCACAGGCTCCAATCCCGCGGTCAACCTGGCGTTGTATGCCGCGATGCAGGTGATGCAACTCCAGCCCGCGATCATCACCTCCGTCTCCTCAGCCGCTTTTGGCGCCAACAACGAGGACTTCACCTGGCTGGATATGGAAGGCAGCCTGCGGCGCGGTGGATTGATGGATTTCTCCTCAGCCTACGCCTCTTTGGGCGGTAAGGACGATCTCGGCGTCGGGCTCACGGATGCCGGCATCGCTGCCTTGCTGGAAGCGATGCGGCGCAACGGGGTCAATCCCCTGATGGGTTCCACCCTGGAGGACAACATTCAAGCCCGGGTCACCGCCTACGAACAGCTGCTGCCCGAGGGCCAGCGATACAAACTCTTTGTCAATATCGGCCGCGGACTGGCCAACGTGGGCAGCGAGCCCAACGCCAACCAGATCCCTGAAGGCCTGAACCGTAAACTGGCTGAAGAAACCTTTGAGCCCGAGGGAGTGATGATGATCATGGCCCGGGAGAATGTCCCGGTTTTCAGCATCCAGAGGATTCAGCGCTGGATCCGCCGCTACCAGCTGGAAAGCGGGCTGGACAAATTGCCCGAGCCCGGACAGGGCCCCGCCTTCAGCGTCAAGAAACACAACGTCACGGTCGCCGCGATCTGCCTTGCCATCCTGATCGCCGCCATTATCGCCGTGATCATTCTTGACCGCCACGACCGCCATTTTATGGCCAATATCGTCGATCCCGACGAAGAATTATAGATCTTGGGAGCATTGATGTCCAAACGCCTCATTCTGGTCCTGACGCTCTGCCTGCTGCTGGCGGGTCTGAGCGCCAAAACCAAAGCCCTCAGCTTCGAGAACCCCGGCAACCGCCGCCTGCTCAAGAACGAGCAGGGCAATTTCTATTACTACCGCTCCCTGCCGGAAAAGTCCATGACCCTCAATGTGGACGGCATTTCCGCCATCCAGCTGCGTTCTTTCGCCATCGAGAGTTTGCGCCAGCCCCAGGTCATCACCATCATCGACAATAAACGCACCAGCTATGATCTCGCGCTCAAGGAGCGCCTCGACGGCTTGTACCTCTATCAGGAACTGAACATCCCGATCCCCCAGGGCACCAAGACCGTCGAGATCCTCTGCTATCAGCGCAGCATCTATTTCCGGCCCTTTTACACCGTGGCGCCCAAGCCCAAACCCAAGGTCGTCAGAGCACCCAATCTCGCCGTCAAAGCCCACGGCGGCATCATGCAGATCAGCCACAACGGCACCACCAGAGACTATTATGTTTTCAACCCCTCCCAGAGCCTCAGATTCACATTGGCCAACGGCCGCGAAGCCAACGTCTATGTCCGCGCCCGCCTTATGGACAGGACTCTGCCGCAATTCCAGCTTTACCGCAACGGCGAACTGATCCAGACCAATGAATTCTCGCTCAAGCGCACTACCAGATACAAAGCTGTGGGAATCGCCCACCTCAGCGTGGGCATGAAACTGGAGCTGCCGGAAAACTCCGGCACCGTCGATTATGAACTGCGCGCGGTCAGCGACCACCTTTTCCTGGCCAGGCCCGTCCTGCTCAAAGCCAAATGAGGATCCGCCATGCCTGAAACCAGCCCCGACCGCCACATCCAACCCCTCCCGCAACCAGGCCCCAGGCCGCCTCAAGCGGATAAGCTGCCGGAAGCCCCGGACACGGATGACGAAGGCAAGAAGCCCGTGCCCCGCGGTTCACGCAACTTCGTGCCCATTATCATGTCCCTGGCTTTGATCTGCGTTCTCGGACTGACGCGCCTGCAGGCTCAAGTGGAACTGGATGTATCTTTGGGAGCCGGCTACACCGACAACGTGTTCCAACTCTCGGAGCACGACCTGCAGCGTTTCGACCGGAACGACCCGGCCTTCAGCTATGTGGACACCAGCGACGACCTGCAGCTCTCCGCCAGGCTGGATCTGGCCTATCCGCTCCGTTATCGCTGGTGGAAATTCACCCCTTCGCTCACGGCCACGGTCTCCGAGCATGTCTCGAACCAGGAAAAATGGCGCCGCGACGCCATTATCCGACTGCGTACCGACCGCTATTACTGGAACCTAACCCTCTTCTACGGCTATTATCCCCACAGCTATGTGCGCAGTTACGTGGATACCGACGGCAGCGGCGAAATGGAGCCCTACAGCTATGCCCGCAATCTCTACCGCGCCGACCTCAACCTCAAACCCCTGAAACACGCCACAGTCCAGCTCCACGGCCGCTGGGAACAGCACTTCTACAACCAATATTGGACGGAATACGACGGCACAGCGCTGCAAGCCGGGATCGGCTTCAGGTATTCCTTTCCCGTCTTCAACCTCAGCGGCAGTTACAACTATCGCAGCTTCGACAACAGCGGCGCCCAGGACCGCGATTGCAGCTACGACAGCAACATCTACAGCGGCACACTGCAGATCAAGCCCATGCCCCTGTTTGAGGACAAACCCCAAGGCCCCAGCTGGTATCCCGCCCTGACGCTTGATTATGAACAGCGCTACTTCCAGTCCCTGGACGATTGGTACGGCGGCAGGATGGACAGGACCTGGACCACCAACGCCGCCTGCAACTTCAATCTCAGCCCCCGCTGGAAAATACTCCTTGACTACTCTCACAGGTTCAGGAATGTAGATTCACCCGTCGCCGCGGTCCGCCGCGCCAGGGAATACGGCGCCAACAGGATCACGGCCACGGCTAAATACAGTTTTTAGGCGGCTAATATGGAGTACAGACAAGAAAGCGATCCCAAAAAGATCAGGGAGTTATTGGATCTCTCGGAAAACCACAAAATCGAGCTCCGCCATTACAAGCATCCCGTACTGGTCTGGGCAATTGCCGACGGCACCGCCTATTACGCGATCTGGGAGGACGAACTGCTGGAGAAGTATGGCCTGGAGAATGTGGATGGCTGGGACTTTGAGGAGGATCTGCTCTTCTGTCCGGACTGGATGGGCGAAGGTGACGAGGACGTGGACGACGATTCCGACGAGGATCTGGAAGACGAGGATTTGGATCTGATCTGTAAACTCGATCTGGGCAAAGACAAGGAAAACTGAGCCCGGGGCGGCTTCTGCGCATGCGTGTCGCGATCGTAGGCGGAGGCGGCTGGGGTCTGGCGCTGGCTAAGCTGCTGGCCGAAAACGCCCATCCTGTGCTGGTTTGGGAGCATGAACCCCGCTGGCTGGCGCTCCTGCGCGAAACCCACGCCAATCCCGTGCTGCTGCCGGGAATCCATCTTCCGGAAAGCGTCGCGTTCACCGGCTCTTTTGCCGACGTCAAGGACTTTCGCCCGGAAATCGTTATCCTGGCCACTCCCTCGCAATATCTCCGCGCCACGCTGCAGGGCATCGCACCTGGCCTGCAGAGCGCGATCTGGCTCCAACCGGACTTGCGCGCCGTGGTCAATGTGGCCAAGGGCATCGAAGCCGGCAGCCTTCTCACCATGAGCGGACTGCTCCGCGAACTGCTGCCCCCGGTCGCGCACAACCGTATCTGCAGCCTCTCCGGACCCAGCCACGCGGAGGAAGTCGCCAAACGGATCCCGACCACGGTGGTCATCGCCGGAGCCGACGAGCCGCTTTTGGAAAGCCTGCAGGAGCTCTTCAGCAACGCCTATTTCCGCGTCTACCGCTCCGGCGACCTCAAGGGCGTGGAGATCGGCGGCGCGGTCAAAAACGTCATCGCCATCGCCGCCGGGATCATCGCCGGACTGGGCTTTGGGGACAACACCATCGGCGCCCTGCTCACGCGGGGCCTGGTGGAGATCCAGCGTCTGGGCGTGGCCTGCGGAGCGCGCGCGGAGACCTTTCTCGGCCTCTCCGGCATCGGCGACCTGATCACCACCGCCACCTCGCACCACAGCCGCAACCGCCATGTGGGCTTCGAGATCGGCGCCGGACGCAAACTCAGGGACATTCTGGCAACCATGGACATGGTCGCCGAAGGAGTCGTCACCACCAGTTCCGTGCGGGAACTGGCCCTGCGTCACGCCGTGGAAATGCCCATCACTGAAGAGGTGTATCAAGTCCTCTATCAGGACAAAGATCCCGGCGCCGCCATCACGCGGCTCATGACTCGCCAACTCAAGGCGGAATAAGCCCTCCCGGACCTTCACAGTTTCACTTTTCCCAGACATCATAGTCTTTCGTGCTTCCTCCGTGACTCCTTCCCGGCGCCTTGATCATCTGCCTCTTTTCGACTTCCCGCCGACTTCCCCTCAGACGGACGGGAACTCAAGGGGAGGCATACGAGAGGCAAAGCAGAGAGCCGCCAGGGAGCCGAGGGCGGAAAATCTTGACAAATCCGGCCTTCCCTGAGCGTGGTCAAATACCTGTAAACTAAAGTGAGAAAAAAGGATGCCCATGCGGTTTGAACAAGAATTAAAGATCATCCGGCGCGCGGTGGACGAAATCATCCCGCTGGAAGATCTCGTCGCCAAATTGTCACAGAGCGAAACCAGCGGCCAGCCTCTGCGTGTCAAATTCGGCATCGATCCCACCGGCTATGACGTGCACCTCGGCCACCTGGTGCCGATCCGCAAGATGCGGGATTTTCAGGATCTGGGCCACACCGGCGTGATCATCATCGGCGATTTCACCGCCCAAATCGGCGATCCCACCGGGCGCGACGAATCCCGCCCGCCGCTCAGCCACGCCGAGATCATGGCCAACAGCGAACGCTATATGGACCAGCTTTATACCATCCTCAAGCCCGAACAGACCGAGGTCCGCTATCAGAGCGAGTGGTTCGCCGGCATGAATCTGAGCGACGTGCTCAAACTTTTAGGCAAGTTCACTCTCGCGCAATTCCTGGCCCACGACACCTTCCGCGTGCGCTACGAACAGGGTTTGGCGCTGGGCATGCACGAGCTGATGTATCCCGTGCTGCAGGGTTACGACTCCGTGGCGATCAAAAGCGACGTGGAATTGGGCGCCACCGAACAGAAATTCAACATCCTCTGCGGCCGCGACATGCAGCGCCACTTCGGCCAGCCGCAGCAGGTGGCGGTGCTTTCACCCATCCTCACCGGCACCGACGGCGTCAATAAAATGGGCAAATCGCTCAACAACTACATCGCCGTGTTCGACACTCCGGCCGATAAATTCGGCAAACTGATGTCCATCCCGGACAGTTTGATCCTCAATTACTTCCAATATGCCGCCAATGCCGACGAAGAATTGCTCGACGCAGTGAAAAGCGAGCTGGCTTCCGGCACCAACCCCATGCTGCTCAAAAAGCGCCTGGCACGCGAGATCGTGGGCTTCTACCACGGCGAAGAGGCCGCCCGGGAAGCGCAGGAATCCTTCGAGCGCGTCTTTTCCCAGCGCGAATTGCCGCAGGACATGCAGGAATACACTGTCGCGGAAAGCCCAACTCGCATCGTGAAACTGCTCACCGAGAGCGGGCTCTGCGCCACGGGCGGCGAAGCCAAACGCCTGATCGCGGGCGGCGGCGTGACCCTGGACGGCGAAAAAGTGTCCTCGCCGGAAGCCGAGATCGCGGTTGCCGACGGCATGGTGTTGCGCGCCGGCAAACGCAAGTTTTTGCGCCTGAGGAAGATCTGACCGTGGCCTCGCTGGAATCCCTGCTTTTGCGCTACGGCGTCAACGCCGTGATCATCGTCCTGGTCTTTTATTCCATTATCCTCCACGAGGTCAGCCACGCGCAGGTTTCGGACTGGCTGGGCGACGATACCGCCAAACGAATGGGCCGGCTCAGCCTCAATCCTTTCAAACACATCGACTGGTTCGGCACAGTGATTCTGCCGCTCTTGATGTACTTCACCGCCGGCATTATCTGGGGCTATGCCAAACCGGTGCCGCTGAATCCCTACAACTACCGCAACATCAAGCGGGACACCGGATTGAGCGCCCTGGCCGGACCTGTCACCAACATCCTGATCGCCATCCTCTTTGCCCTCATTTTCCACCTCAATGCGGAAGCGCTGTTCATCCCCAGAATCTGCTGGTATGTGGTGTTCTTCAATCTGCTGCTGGCTTTCTTCAATCTGATCCCGATCCCGCCCCTGGACGGTTCCAAGGTGCTGGGCATGGCACTCTCCGATGAGGCCTATTACAAATGGACCGCGCAGGAACGCAAGGGCATGATGTTTCTCTTCGCGCTGATCCTGATCTCCAGCCTGCTGCGGCTCAATATCGTGGGCCGGCTGATCCTGCCGCCGATCATGCTCGCCATGCGCCTTCTGGGCATGGCCTGAGCGGCGATCCCAACTCCGACAAATCAAACAACAAGGAAATAAATCATGGAAACGAAACAGCTGCTTGAACTCGTGAAGAAACAGGACATCCAAGCCATCGACCTCAAATACTGCGGCCTGGACGGCCGCTGGTATCACATCACCTTTCCCGCGCGGCGCCTGGAACGCGTCCTGGAGCGGGGCGTGCCGTTCGACGGCTCCTCCATACCCGGCATGCGCTCCGTGGAATCCGGAGACATGGTGCTCATGCCCGATCCAGCCACGGCGCACGTGGATCCCTTCTTCGAAACGCCGACCCTGCGCTTCATCTGTTCGATCTGCGACGCCGAAAGCCGCATTGGGGTGAAAAAAGATCCCCGCAGCGTGGCCCTGCGCGCCCAGGAATATCTGCGCTCCTCCGGCATCGCCGACACCAGCCTGTGGATCCCCGAACTGGAATTCCACATCTTCGATACCGTCGAATACACCAGCGACGACTTTTCCAGCGGCTACACCGTCACCTCCGCCGAACATAAGGCCGCCCTACCCTACGACTTCGAGGATGACGACGCCGTGGCCCAGGACGCCCGCAAAGGCTATCACATGGACACCCCCTTCGACCGTTATTACGAGATCCGCCAGACCATGGTGGAACGCATCGAGGAACAAGGCATCAAGGTGCGCTACCATCACCACGAGGTGGGGCTTTCCGCACAGGAAGAGATCGAAACCGAGCTGCTGGCCTTTCCCAAGATCTGCGACGACACCATGATCATGAAGGACATCATCCGCCGCACCGCGCTGGAATTCGGCCTCACGGCGACATTCATGCCCAAACCGGTCTACAATCAGGCCGGCAATGGCATGCACTTTCACATGATGCTGCACAAACGGGGCCGCAACGTGTTTTATAAAAAAGGCGGCTATGCCGATCTCTCGGACACCGCGATCTGGTTCATCGGCGGCATCCTCAAGCACGGGCGCTCTCTGGTGGCCTTCACCAATCCCAGCACCAACAGTTTCAAGCGCTTGCTGCCGGGCTTCGAAGCGCCGGTCAAACTCTTTTACGGGCTGGCCAACCGCAGCGCCGCCATCCGCATCCCCAAATACGCCAACACGCCTGACTCCAAGCGCTTCGAATTCCGCACCGGCGACGCCACCTGCAATCCCTATCTGGCCATGAGCGCCTTGCTGCTGGCCGGCCTCGACGGCATCCTCAACAAGATCGACCCCGCCAAATACAACCTGGGTCCCTTCGACGACAACGTTTTCAACTGGAGCGAACAGAAAAAGGCCAAACTCCTGGCCATCCCCGCCAATCTGCAGGAAGCGATGCAATGCCTGGAACAGGACCACCAGTATCTGCTGCAGGGCAATGTCTTCAACCAGGAACTGATCGAGAGCCATATCAAACACAAACTCGTTGAACACGAAGCGGTTGCCAACCGGGTCCATCCCCACGAACTGCTGCTTTATTACAATCTATGATTATGGAATGGATATTGCATATACCCTTGCCAAGCAAACTATCCTTACAGAGGTAAGACCATGAAAAGAACGCTGCTATTACTCTTGATGAGTATTGGCGTGTGCCTCGTTTTTGCTGTCAACAGTGAATTCGCACCCACACAATCCCGGCAGGCATTCAACATCACCAGCAAAGCCGACGACCATATGAACATCACTTTCACCCTGCCGGAATTCGAGCTCGAAGAATTGACGGTCGGTGACAATACCTATCACCGGATCCTGATGCCGGATGCCGGCTGCACACTGGAAAGCGGCTTTCCGGAATTGCCCACCATCGGCATGAGCCTGGCCATTCCGCGCCGGGGCAGTTTCAACCTGGAGGCCCTCAACTTCCAGCAGACGGTGCTGACCCAGTATCTGGCCTATCCGGTGCAGCAGGGACAGGAAATGGAGAGCCCCAAATCTTTCGTGCTCAACGCGGATTTCTACGCCTCCGGCTCCGCTTATCCCACCGCCGCCATCGAATATTCCGATCCCATGATCCTGCGCGATTTCCGCATCGTCACCCTGCAGATCAATCCCTTCAGTTACAACCCCGTCACCCAGGAACTGACCGTGCGGCAAAACATCGACTTCCGGATCAACTTCACTCCCGAGCCTGGGCTCAATGAGCTGGAAGGTGAGTTGCTTTCGGTCTCGCCGGCCTTTGCCAAGATCTACGAGGCCGTGATCCTGAACTTTGACGACTACCGCTACCAGATGTATGCCAGCACTCCACCGCGCTACCTGATCATCTACGGCAACAACACGGATGCCAATTTTACCACTGCACTAAACGCGTTCGTGCTCTGGAAGAGGCAAAAGGGCGCCGATGTCGATGTGGCGAACACCTCCTCCGGCTCGGCCGGCAGCAGCACGACCACAATCAAGAACTACATCCAGGCCGCATATGACAATCCCGCCACCCGCCCGGACTTCGTCATCCTGATCGGCGATACCAGCGGTTCCTACACCATCCCCACCTACACCGTTTCCGGCGGCGTGGGCGACTATCCGTTCACGCATCTGGCCGGTAATGACGGCCTGGGCGATGTCTTTATTGGGCGCATCTCCGCGGAGAATCTCTCGCAGGTGCAATTGCTCTTTGCCAAGATCTATCTCTACGAGCGGGACATCAACCTGGCCACCGCCCAATGGCTCAACCGCATGCTGCTGGTGGGCGACTGGGCTCCTTCCGGTATCTCGACCATGTATACCAGCAAGTACATCAAGGAACGGGCGCTGTATGTAAACCCGAATTACACGTTCACCGAGCTCTACGGCGACAATCCCTCCGCCACCACGGCCAACACCGCCATCAGCCAGGGCATCGGGTTCCACAGCTACCGCGGCTACATCGGCATGAGCGGTTGGTCACCCTCCGAATCCAGTCTGAACAACGCTTATCGTCTGCCCCATGCCATCATTCTGACTTGCGGCACGGGTAACTTCGGCTCCACCGCCACCACTGAATCCTACATCCGGCTGGGCACCGCCGCCGCACCCAAGGGCGCGGTCACTGCCATGGGCATGGCCACTTCCAGCACGCACACTGTGTTTAACAACGCCCTGCACGGCGGCGTCTGGGGCGGCATTTTCCAATACAACATGCGCACGCCTGGTGAAGCGATGCTGATGGGTAAGCTGCACATCTATCAGATCTTCGGAGTATCCTCGCCCTCCAATGCCACCAGCTTCGCGCATTGGCTGAACCTGATGGGCGATCCCACCATGGAAATGTTCACCGGCATCCCCAACCATTTCTACGTCACGGTCCAACCCACCATCCCGCTCGGCCTCAGCCTGCTGGACGTTAATGTGCGCGACAGTTTGAATGTGGTGATCGAGGGCGCCAGCGTTACCCTGACCCAGGACAGTTCCATCATCAGCCGCGGTTACACCGATGCCGAAGGCAACGTGATCCTGGTCCTGCCCGGCGGCATGACGGCCACCAGCTGTACGCTGACCGTCTCCATGCACAATTTCAAGCCACTGCAGCAGACTATCGCGGTGGACAACTCCGGTACCCTGGTCCCCGGCTCGATAGTCGTGGATGACGATAACACCGCACCCTCTCAGGGCAATGCCGACGGCTTGCTCAACGGCGCCGAGACCGTGGAAGTGCTTTTTGGTCTGAATAATACCTCAAACGCCGCCATCAGCGGCATCAGCGGCTATATTACCACCACCAGCCCCTATGTGACATTCTCCGATTCGCTGGTCACCTACGGCTCGATCGGCGCTGCCGAACTCGGTTTCAACCTCTCTCCCGTGGTCATGCATCTGGCGCCGGACACCCCGCACGGAGCCATGCTGCGCATCCACCTCATCCTGACGGACGGCCAAACCCAGGCCTATGACATCTCCGAGTTCATGGTCGTGCACAACGCCAGGATGATGTTCAATTCCTATCTGGTCACCAACGGAGGCAACCAGGCCCTCGATCCCGGCGAAACCGCCGGTTTCACCATCACCGTGAGCAATATCACGCCCACCGGCGTCACCAACGTTTGGGGCCGGCTCTACACGCTTAACGACCTGGTTTCAGTCACCGACCACACGGCCTATTATGGCGACCTGCTGCAGAATGTCCAGGTTACGCCGGCGACGGATGCCTTTGAACTCTTTGCCCGGCCGATCGTCCTGCCCGGCATGCTGATCCCCATGCAACTAAAGCTATACAACGATGCCGGATTCGAGCAATGGCTGGATTTCACGTTAACCGTTGGCGTGGTCACCGTCAACGATCCCCTTGGCCCGGATGCTTATGGCTATGTGATATACGATTACCAGGACACCGATTATCCTGAATGCCCGGTCTATGACTGGGTGGGCATCGCGCCGGCCGAAGGCGGGGTGGGCACCGCGCTGGCGATCACGGACGCTTACACCAGCTCCGACGAAGGAGACCAGGTGGGCGCCGATGCTTTGGAAGTGGTCAACCTGCCTTTCCCCTTCCAGTTCTACGGCATCACCTACAACCAGATCACCGTCTGCTCCAACGGCTTCATCGCCTTCGGCGCGACGGCGAATGCCGAATTCCGCAATTACCGCATCCCCGGCCCCATGGGTCCCAACCCCATGATCGCCGCTTTTTGGGATGACCTCGCAACAACGACAGGCAGCGGCATCTACACCTGGTTTGACCGCAACAACCACGCCTTCGTCATCGAGTGGTACAACGTCAAGAACGGCTACAACGGCACCAGCCCGGAGACATTCCAGATCATCCTCTACGATCCCGCCGTGCACGCCACTTCCCTGGGCGACGGCCCCATCAAGATCCAGTACCATACCTTCAACAACGTCTCCGCCTCCGCCAGCACCGGTAATCACGGCTGCTTTTCCACCATCGGCATCGAGGACCACAGCGGACTGGTCGGCCTAGAATATACCTTCAACAACCAATATCCCACCGCCGCTGCGCAATTAAGCAATGGCAAAGCCATCTTCATCACCACCGTGCCTGTCTATCACGCCGAAGCCCACGTCATCCTCGGCGAGACCTACATCGAAGACGCCAACGGCAACAATGTCTGCGAGCCCGGCGAGACCATCCAACTCGGCATCCAATTGCAAAACATTGGCAATATGGTGGCCAACAACCTCACCGCCACCCTCTCCACCACCGATACCAACGTCACCATGATCAGCCCCACGGCCCAGTATTTCCCGCTGGCCGGAGAGAGCTACGGCGTCAACCGCACCCCCTTCGAATTCAGCATCGCGGATGATTGCCCCAATGGCACTGTGATCAACTTCAACCTCGAGATCGTCTCCGGCGATTACCTTTGGAACCGCAGCTTCAGCCTGCGCGTGGATGCCTCCGTCCTGGAATTCGCCTCCTTCCTGATCAATGACGCCGACAGCAACTTCAACGGCATCATCGATCCCCTGGAGACGGTCAAACTGGTGATCAACGTACGCAACCACGCCGATGTCCAGGCCCGCGACATTCTGGCCACCCTGAGCACCGCCAGCAGCGATGTCACCATCACTGAGCCGATTATCTCGCTGCCGCTCATCGAAGGCAACGCCGTGATGCAGTTCGTCTTCCCGCTTCAGTTTGTTGGCACCCAGTCCGTTGGCGACTATGTCCCCTTCCAGTTCAACACCTCGCTATCCAACGGCCTGCCGCTCAACACCAACCTCATGGTGCCCTACAACATGGCCAATATCTTCAACGACTTCGAGACCAACGACGGCGGTTTCAACTCCGAAACCGGCTGGGTCTGGGGTTCGCCCAGCCAGGTCACGCCCTATTCCGGAACTAAACTCTGGGCCACCAACCTCAGCGGCAATTATCCGGATCTGGTCAATTACCATCTGGTCACCCCGGTCTTTGCGCTGGAAACCGGAAGCGTCCTCACATTCCGCCACCGCTACGGATTCGAATCCGGCTATGACGGCGGTAATATCGGCATCTCCACCAACAACGGCAACAGCTGGAGCATGCTCACTCCCCAGGGCGGCTATCCCTATTCCAGCCTCAGCGGCCTGGCCGGCGAGCCCGGCTATTCCGGCAGTATCGCAAACTGGGAGACCGTGACCCTGAATCTCAGCCAATATGCCGGACAGCAGGTCATGCTCCGCTTCCGTATGGGCAGCGACGGCATGTATGGCAACATCGGCTGGTTCATCGACAACTTCGAGCTCAGCGGCGTCAACCAGAAAACCGGCTACCTGCACGGCACCGTGATCCCGACCTCGAACACGCCTGCCTCGCAGGTGCTGGTCATGGCCAACAACTACTTCGCCACTCATCCCGCGGACGACGGCAGTTACAGGCTCTACCTGCCCAACGGCATGTACTCCGCCACCGCCTCGCTGCCCTGGCACCAGTCCTCCACGGTCAACAACGTCAGCATCACGCCCAATGATCCCATGCATCAGGCCGATTTCACCCTCATCAACCTGCCGCAGCCTGAGGGAGCGGACTTTGAGGTGGACAACGACACCGGACTGGTCACCCTGACTTGGAGCCCGCCCTTCGATCCCGTGCTGCCGGTGATGTCCTACCATATCTATAAAAAGTTCGACACCGGCCCCTTTGCCATGATCCAGGAAACGACCGGAACCTCCTTCAGCGAGACCATCGAGCTGGAAGGCAGTTACAAATACTACATCTGCGCCGTGTTCCTGAATTTTGAAGGCAGCCCCAGCGACACCCTGGCCTTCACCTTTCCCTATGTGGACGGCGGCGATGACACCGCCCCCGGACTGGTGACCAAACTCAACACCAACTATCCCAATCCCTTCAACCCCACCACCACCATCTCCTTCGACCTCGCCCGCAGCGGCAAGGTCAAACTCGGCATCTACAACGTGCGCGGCCAATTGGTGCGCCAGCTGGTGGATGGCGAACTGACCTCCGGCTCGCATCGCCTGGTCTGGGACGGCCGCGACGGCGGCAACCGCAGCGTGGCTTCCGGCCTCTATTTCTACCGCCTGGAAACCCGCGACTACCGCTCCACCCGCAAAATGCTGCTGCTAAAATAGACACAACCCCTCAGCCCCATATAGAACTCCGGGACGACACTCCCGGAGTTTTTTTTTGCCTTTGCCCCGGCTGTTAAACTGTCCGCTTATTTACAGATCCGCCTAGACAACCCGTAGAATCTACGGGAAGTATTGGGGGAGTGTACGGGTGGCACACCCTCCAGCCGCAAGGCCCGGATCACCGGCTTCCGGCAGGACTTACAAAGCGTACCCGAACTGAAAATAAGTCCCGGATTGGAATGCCAGTTGCTAAACTAACTGCCGCAAAAAAACGTTCACCAAGGTCAACCGATAATGAGCAAGAATCTGAAAAACATAACTTTGATCAGCCTGCTGCTGAGCCTGACGCTGTGGCTGGCCGGGACTCCACAGCCGGCGCAGAATGACCCCGGCGCTTCAGGCCCCACACGTGAAACCGAAGGCACGCTCAGTTTCAGCGTGCGCACAGTCACCTACAACGGCCCCTACGCTCCCGCCAATGCCGGCGTGATCTGGATCACCAACGCCGCCAGCCAATTCGTAAAAACGATTAAGGTGTGGGCAAATCAATACCGCTACACCCTCGTCCGCTGGAACGCCAGTTCGGGCGGTAACACCCAGGGCGCCATCACCGGCGCTTCGTTGAACAACCATATCCTGCACAATGTGACTTGGAACGGCACCAACGCCCAAGGCGCGCAGGTACCGGACGGAGATTACAAAATCAACGTGGAATTCACGGAGCACAACGCCTCCGCGGCCAATATGGGCAAGTATTTCCAGTACACCTTTAGCAAAGGCCCCTCTCCGATCGACATCACCCTCCCCAATCAGACCTATTTCCGGGATCTGACTCTTACCTGGCAGCCTGTGGCGCAGGATGGCTTTTTGGACGGTTATGTGGTCAACGGCACCGGCGCCCCTGTACATCAGGCGCAGCTGACGGCCGGCGGTTTCACCTTCTACACCGGTGTGGACGGCTACTACATCCAGTCGCTGCCGCCAGGCATGTACACGGTCGTTTGCTCGCACTCAGGTTACGGCACCCAAACCGTGACCGGCGTCGAGATCCTGGCAGAACAAGCGACCACCCTCAATTTTACCCTCGACCCCGTGTCCGGCGATGACCCACTGGCCCCGGAGACGGTTTTGACTCTGGGCTCCCCCAGTCCCAACCCCTTCACAGAATACTGCCGCCTGGCCTACACGGGCAAACAGGAACTGCCTGCCCTGCTTGAGATTTTCAACTCCCGGGGACAGAAAGTGCGGACCTTGAGCCTGAGCGGGAGCCAAGCGGGAGAGGCGGTTTGGGACGGCCGCGACGAACGCGGCGCCAAGTGCCCGGCGGGGATCTATCTGGCGCGGCTGAGCCAGGGCGGCAGCGCTCGCGTCCGCAAGCTGCTGCGGGTCAATTGACCCTCACGGTTCACCAGTAGAGGCTGGTGCCCAGGCCCCAGTAGTCGGCCCGGGTGTTCAAAATCTCGTTTTCGCTGCGCAGATAGCGGAGATAAATCTCATTAACCGGGATGTAATAGTAGCTGAGTCTGGCGCCGTAGCCCAAGGCTCGCCCGGGCTGGCAGTTGATTTCCAAGCCGCTGTAGAGCCTGTTCCACAAACGGTAGTCCCCGGATGCGAACCAGGCGTCGGCCTCGTTCTCCGGGCTGTATTTGGCTCCCACGATGACGTATGACCCTCCCGAGGGGTCGGACACGAAGCTGTACTTGAGCTGTGCGCGCAGGTAGTTAGAGACGAGGCGCACGCGGTTCAGATCGCCGTTGAGGCAGGAATTGTTGATCCAGAGCAGATATCCGGCCAGGGTGTCGTTGAAGCGGTGGCGATAGCGCAGGCGGGTCTCCAGGAGGTTTCTGCGGCCGTGGGGGATGGCATCGCCCTGGCGGTTGGTGACGTCGAAGGAGGCGCTGAGGGTGGAGGCTGGCAGAGGATCGATGGTGGCGGCCAGGCCGGCTTTGATGTTGGTGAGGCGGTAAATCCCCGCATCAGCGAAGATCCCGTCCTTGTGGTCAAGCGCGACGCGGGCGCTCAGTCCGCCGGGCAGGGATAACTGCAGGTTCAGCCCGGAATAGAGGTCGGTGACGCCGGTATTCTCCCCGGCAAGCAGCTCGAAAGTTTCGAGATCCAGTTCATAGGGCGTGTAACGCAGGTGTTTGGCCTGGGCATAAGCAGCGGCTTGCAGGATTTCGGTGTCCCAGTTGGCGGCGAGGCCGGCCTGATGCTCCAGCAGCCGTTTCTGGGATTGGGCCGGCACCCAGGCGGGATACAATCCCAACAGCTGTGAGGAACCGAAAGCCAGATTGCGGTATCCCGCGCGGATTTGCAGGGGGGCGCTGTGGTAGCGGGCCTCAAGCTCCGCGATATGCCAGAGTTTCTGCGTGGTCGGTGCCAGAGGGCGGTCCGTGGCGTGGAGATCGGAGCTCAGCCGGAGATCCAGGCTGGGGCTGAAGCGGTGTTGCCAAGCTAAGCGGCTGTTCCCAAAATATGCGACGGCAGCTCCGCCGGTCGCCATCCCACCCGCGCTATGCAGCGAAAACGCGCTCTGGGCCTGTAACAGGCAAGCCAGTGCGAGCAGGGGCAGGATCAGTAGACAGCGTTTTGCGGACATGCTGCCACACAATTTGCGCAACTGGTGCATTTGCTCTGATCGATCACGGCTTTGCCGTCCACATTGAAGTAGATGGCGTCGTTGGGGCAGCTGCGGACGCATTCGCCGCAGCCGTTGCAGGAGCTGGCATCAATATGATACTCATTGCCGGAGATCTTTTGGCAGGCGATCGCCAGACTCAATACGAGGGTCAGAAGCAGGAGCAGGGCCAGCGAGGCTTTGTTCATCTGGCGCTCCGGATGGCGTTGTAGGTGCAGGCCCGGACACAGAAGTTGCATTCTATGCAGAGGTTGGGATCGATGCAGGCGCGGCCGTTTTGGACGGTGATCGCCTGGGTGGGGCAGGCTTTGACACAATCGCCGCAGCCGACGCAATCACTCCGGTCGACCCAGGGCTTGCCGCCCACCCGGGCAAACAACAGGACAGCCAGCGCCAATAACGCCAGTATTATAAGCAGGATTTTAGGTTTCATCAGGATTCCTCTTTTCTGTGCAGCCGCAAAAGGTAATAAAGCCCGGCGCAGATCAGCCAGACCAAAGCTCCGGACCACAGGACATCGGAGGCGAAATGCCCGCCCTGGGCCAGGCGCACGACGCCCATGCCGGAGCCGTAAACCAGCCCCAGAAGGAGAAAAAGCAGCGATCCCAGCCGGTGGCGGCGTCTCAGGACAAAGTGCAGGGTAAAGAAGTAAAAACCCATGGAGGCGTGCCCGCTGGGGAAGGATTCGCCCGGGCTGCCAGGATCGATGGTGAGCACAGGCTCGAAGGCGTAGCGGCCCCGAAATTCCACGACATTGCGGGGGCGCGGACGGCCCCAGTATTCCTTGAGGACGGCGTTGACCACCAGGCCTGGTCCCAGCAGCATCACCAGGGCCAGATACAACCCGTTTTTGCGCCAGACGCGCAGGCGTTGGCGGAACAGCCCGGCGAGAAAAACGCCCAGGCCCAACAGGGCAGTCAAGAGCGCCGGCAGGGTGCCAAAATCGTAAAGCCAGTCCAGAGCCAGGACCCCTTTACCCCGCCAGTTACCGGCCGCGGAGTAGAAGTAACTGCTGAGGCGGAGATCCAGATCCCAACTGCGGATGAGCAGCGTGCCCAGGGCCAGAAGCAGAATGGGAACGAGGAAATCCAAGCTGGCAAGCAGGCGGCTCCGCAGAGCCGCCTGTCCTTGCAGAGCGTGTCGGAGACCGTCAGGCATCGCTCAGATCCGCCGGCGGTCAGTTCCGATGTATGTTCTAGATTTCAGGTTTGGGTTCCGGGGTCTCTGCCTGATCCGGGGGAGTTTCGGTACTTACCGGTTCCGGGACGGGCTCAGTGTCCGGGGTTGGTTCAGGTTCCGGGGCAGGCTCAGTGGCCGGGGTTGGCTCCGGTTCCGATGCGGGCTCAATGTCCGGGGTTGGTTCAGGTTCAGGTTCCAGAGCCGGTTCGGGAGTTGCTTCCGGTTCCACGGCCGGAGTTTCGGCCGGGACTTCCACCACTTCGGGTTGGGGCACTTCCACCGGGGTTTCCGGCTGCTCAGGCTCGGGAGCTACTGCAGGTTCGTCCTGGGCTGTAGCCGGGGCTTGTTCGTCAGCCGGAGGCGCCGGATTTTCGGTTTCCGCGGGTGCAGCCACGCTTTCTTCGTCATGGGTTGCAGCGGTTTTGTCGGACTGACGCTTCTCACGGGTGCGTTCCGTCTTTTTCTTTTGCAGGCGGGCCAAACGGTCGCGCATGTACTGCTCGTGCAGGGCGATGTATTCTTCCTGCAGTTTGGGCTCGCGGGAGAAGAAGAAGGCTTTCACGGAGAGGATCAGGCGCCGGTTTTCCAGATCGAGTTCGATCACTTTCAGGGGCAGTTCCTCGCCCACATGGAAGGCGTCCTCGGAGTGCTCCAGCTTGGGGATGGCCAGATGCGAGATGGGAATGAACCCTTCCACGATGTTTTCGCCGACGGCCACATCGACCAGCACGCCCTTGGGAATGAGCTTGCCGATCGTGCCTTTGACCTCGGTGTTGATGGGCAGCGTGGTATTCAGGTGTTCCCAGGGATCGGGGCTGAGCTGCTTGATGCCCAGGGCGACGCGGTGCAGGGCGCGGTCGATGGAGAGGATGACCGCCTCAACGGACTGGCCTTTGCGGAAGACTTCACGCGGATGGTAGATGCGCTTGGTCCAGCTGATGTCCGAAATGTGGATCAGGCCGTCGATGCCGTCTTCGATCTCGACGAAGGCGCCGAAGGCGGTGAGGCTCTTGACCGGCCTGGTGAGCACCGTGCCGATGGGATAATGGTCTTCGATGGAAAGCCAGGGGTTGGCTTCCATTTGTTTCATGCCCAGGGAGATGCGGTGGTTTTCCTTGTCCAGTTCGAGCACGATGGCGCTGACTGTGTCGCCGATCTTGAGGATCTTGCGGGCGTCCGTGATCTTCTTGGTCCAGGACATCTCGGAGATGTGGACCATGCCGTCGACGCCGGGCTCCAGTTCGATGAAGGCGCCAAAGGACTTGACACTGACCACCTTGCCGTTGATGCGCACACCTTCCGGATACTTGAGTTCGATGGTTTCCCAGGGATGCGGCACCAGTTGCTTGAGGCCCAGGGAGATCTTCTGGGTCTCGGGATCGAAGCGGATGACCTTGACCTTGACCTTGTCGCCGATATTCAGCATATCGCTGGGGTGGTTGATCTTGCCCCAGGACATGTCGGTGACGTGCAAGAGGCCGTCAATTCCACCCAGATCGATGAAGGCGCCATACTGGGTTATATTCTTCACCTCGCCGTCCAGTTCGGAATCCACCTGCAGTTTGGCCAGCAGTTCCTGGCGTTTGTGGTTGGCTTCTTCTTCCAGTACCAGCTTGCGCGAGACGATGATGTTGCGGTGTTCCTCGTCGATGTTCATGACCTTGAAGCTCAGTTCCTTGCCGATGAACTGGTCGAGGTTGGGGATCGGTTTGAGGGCCATCTGCGAGCCTGGCAAAAAGGCTTCGATGCCCAGCACGTTGACGATCATCCCGCCCTTGACGCGGCGGCGGATAATGCCGTTGAGCACGGTGCCGTCGGTATGGGCCTGTTTGATGAGCTCGATGTTCTTGATGAAGTCGGCCTTGCGTTTGGAAAGCGAGAGCCGGCCTTCGCCGTTGTCCAGGTCGTTGATAAAGACGAGGATCTTGGAATTGAGTTCCGGTATGCCGGTGTACTCGAATTCCGCCAGTTGGATCACGCCGTCGGACTTGAAGCCGATGTCCACCACGACTTCCTTGTCATTGACGTTGACGACGGTTCCTTCCTTGATCTCGCCGCGGCGGAAGCTGGAGTCGTGCTCCTCGATCATGCTCATCAGTTCGGAGTCGAGGTGGGCTTCCTTGGTTTTGGCGCGGGTGGCGGCGCGGCGTTTGGGGTGTTCTTCGGCAGCCGGAGCTGGTTCCTCGCCGGGAGCGGGAGCCGGTTCTGCGGCGGGCGCCGGTTCTTCAGACTGGGGTTCTGGGGCGGGTACTTCCGCCGGGGTGTCAGGAACGGCCTCTGGCTCGTCCTGGGGTTCTTCCACTACGGTCTCAGCTTCGACAGTTGGTTCCGCTTCCGTTACAGGCGTGTCAACTCCTGATTTTGACATCGCGTCCATCCCTTCCTCGTGGATTTCGTCCTTGTGGCCGGGCTGGACTTCGTTTTGATCATGCGTCAACATGATTCCTCCTTAAACAAGGGAAGCTCGGTCACGCTTGACGCCGTGCCTGCCTCCCCATTGATTTGCTTGATGGTATTGAAAACCTTGACGATTCTGTCCGCCGGAGTCGAGGCTCCCGCAGCCAGGCCGACGCTCTGCGCCCCCGCCAACAGCTGGGGAGTCAGTTCAGCCTCGGTCTCGATATGCAGGCAGCGCGTTTCGGCGCTGCAAAGTTCATGCAACATGCGCGTATTGGAGCTGTTGCGGCCGCCGATGACGATCATCAGTTCCGACCGGCGCGCCAAAGCCACTGCGGCGGACTGGCGCAGCGAAGTGGCGGAGCAGATGGTGTTGAACACCCTCAGTTCCTGCACCTGGGGCAGCAAACGGTGTACCAGCTGCTGCAGTTCGCTCAATTTGAGCGTGGTCTGGCAAACGACGCTGAGCGTCTTCCAGTTTTTGTCTCCCAGCTCTTCACCAGGGCGGATGACCCGCGTCTGGTGATTGCCATAGGAAAGCATGCCCTGTACCTCCGGATGTCCGGGATCGCCCAATATCAGCAGGGGGTGGCCGGAATTCGCCGCCACCAGTTCCTGGGCGCGTTCAACGTAGGGACAGGTGGCGTCCACTATTGTGTTGCCGCAGGACTGTAGAAGTTCCAGTTCATTTTTGGATACGCCGTGCGAGCGCAGGACCACGGTCTTGCCTCGGGGCGGTTCCTGTGGGCTGCAAACGCCGATGCCCTGCCGGGCCAGATCCGCCACGATCTGGGGATTGTGGATCAATTCGCCCCAGGTGCAAACCTCGCCTCCGCACTGCTGGGCCTCCACGGCCATTTGGATGGCGCGGCGGACGCCGAAGCAAAAACCGGAGTGTTCGGCCAGCCGGATGGTCATAAAGCCGCCTGTTTCCCGCGCACCAAGGCGTACAGCGCCTGCACCTGCTCGGAGATGCTGAGTTCGCTGGTGTCCAGCCGGATGGCGTCGGGGGCGATGGCCAGGGGCGCCAGGGCGCGCTGCGAATCCTGCGCGTCGCGCTCCTTCAGCTCCTTCAAAACCTCGTCCTCGCCGACGGCCACGCCTTTTTGCTGCAATTCCAGCCAGCGCCTGTGCGCGCGCACTTCCGGGCTGGCGGTGAGATAAAACTTGAGCTCGGCCTGGGGAAACACGAAGGTGCCGATGTCCCGTCCGTCCAGGATCACGCCTCCCTCAGCGCCCATTTGACGCTGCAATTCCACCAGCTTGTAGCGCACGGCCGGCAGCGCCGAGATGTCCGAGGCCAGGCGCGAGATCTCCGGATCCCGGATGGCTTGGGAGACATCCTCATTGTCCAGCAGGATGACATTGCTGTCCTGCGTCATCTGCACGCGGATGTCCAAGCGCTCCAACATGGCCTGCACCGCTGCGGCGTCACCCAGATCGAGGCCCAGGCGCCGGGCTTTCAGGGCGCAGGCGCGATACATCGCACCGGTATCCAGATACAGATATCCCAGTTTCTGCGCCAGACGCTGGGCAGTGCTGCTCTTGCCGGAGGCGGCGGGGCCGTCGATCGCGATGATTAGGCGTTTTTCCATCTGTTTAGACCTGTCTGTCCAAATTTTCCAGCCCCGATAATGCGTCAATGCTTTTTTTATGCCGGGCGCAACTCTGATTTGTGAGGTTCCGAAAAGCCTGCTCCGCCTGATCAGTGATAGTCCGTGAAGAGCAGGAAGGCCACCGCCTGGAAGTAGTCGTCCCCGGTGTACAGAAAGCACTGGTTGAGCAGGACCTGGTGCAGGCTGTGATAAGTGGCGGCCGGGTCGCGGAACTTGAGGCAGTAGAAGCTGATGCCGCCGGGATTCCGAAAGAGCAGGACGTTGTCCTTTACCGCGGTCATTTCCCGGCTGAACAGCCGCCGGGACTTGTTGTCGCCGAACACCCACCAATGGTCGTAGAGGCCGAAGGAGCCGCTGATCGAGCCGTTGAGCACGTATCTGCGCGTCTGATGTGGATACTCCTCCACCCAATAGTAGTTGTCGCCCACTTTCAGCGTGTCCGCCTCAGACGAGATATAGACGGTGGAGATCGGGTTTTCGTAATCCTCGAAGGTGGCGAGTACGGAATCCGCGATCGCCTGATAGCGCTCTTCACCGGTCAGAAAGTAGAGCCGCGAGATCACCGAGAGCAGGACTCCCTGCGCCATGCCCGAATACCAGGGGGCCAGATAGCTGATTTTGCCGTATTGCGAAAAATCGAACTGATAGGGGAAGTAGATCCCGCCGTTCGAGCGCGTCGCCCTGTCCAGCAAAGCCTGGACGGACACCTTCGCGTGGTTCAGGTATTTCTCGTCCCGGGTGTTGTAATAGTCGCTGAGGGCATACTGGCAGATATGGCCGATCTGGACGGGATGATAGTAGTATTGGCCGTTGCGCTCATACAGTTTGACTCCGTTGGAGTCACAGGGGCTGTGGTTGATCATGTTGAAGAGGTTGTTGCGGTTCATGTAGAGCTGGATGAAATCCCGTTTGATGAGCGTGTAACCGTGGTCACGGACCTCCGGCCCACTCTGGCTCGGTTTCTCTTTGCAGGAAACGCACAAAACCAGGGCGGCGAAGATCAGGGCAAGAAGAGGATATCGCATTTCGGCCTCATAAGACTGATTTGGACGCGCCTGAACCACCGGCCAGGATGCCCGTCGATCGTTTCTGCTCGCGTATCTGCGGGCTGTGGCGGCCGGGTAACCCTTAGGGCTGTTCAACTGCGCGCCTGAACTCACAATCCGGCGGGGCTCTTCCTGTCAAGCGCAAATATCGCTTGACAAAAGGCTCAGCCGTCCTCTGACTTGCATCTTGGAAGAGCCAAATGGGAACTGCCTTTCGAGACAGATATTATACGCGTGCAACGAATCACTTTCCACGGACCGGCGCGGCTCACGGCAGCCCCACGGCCAGAAATCGTAACAGATTTACCTCAACCGCCTTCTGCAAGGAGACACTATGAAGCATTATGCCTTAGCCCTGGCTTTGCTGAGCCTGCTCGCCACCCTCGGAGCCGCCACCTGGACCGGCTCCTGGAATACCGACTGGAACAATCCCTCAAACTGGAATCCATCCGCCGTGCCTGGCATGACCACGGATGTCACCATCCCCAACGTGACCAACAAACCGGTGGTCAGCACCGCTTTTGCCAATTGCCGCGACCTCACCATCCAGACCGGTTCCCGGGTCACCATCAGCGGCAGCTACAACCTGATCGCCCAAAACAACGTCATCATCTACGGCCAGTTGGCCATGAGCAGTACCGGCGACCTGCAGGTGGGCAACGGCCTCTTCTGGGAAAACGGCGCCACCGCCAACATCACCAACAACGGCGCCACCATCTACGTGACCGGCAACGCCCAGTTCGCCTCCGGCTCCAACGTGCAGCTTGGCTACGGCACCCTCTACATGTGGGGCTCCCTGGCCTCCACCGATCTCGCCAATTACAGCCCCAACACCCAGCTCAACGCCCTCATGGTCGCCAAAAACACCGGCACCAGCTTCTCCATCCGCAGCGGCGGCCAGCCCTTCACCATCAACAACGCCCTCACCAATTCCAGCGGCAACACCTTCTACAACTACTACACCGGCGATATCACCCTCAAGGGCAACCTCGTGGACAACAACAGCGATCCCGCCTACGGCTTCAGGTGGGACAACGGCACCCTGATCCTGGATGGAGGCAGCCAGAACATCAGCCTGCAAAGCACTTCCAGCTATCTCAAGAACCTCACCTGCAGCCAGACCGGCATCGCACAACTGATCTACCCCCTGACCCTCAAAGGCAAGCTGCGCATCGAAAACGGAGCCCTCAATCCCCAATCCCACAACATCACGCTGGCCGGAGATTGGGAAAACGTCGTCGGCCCTGACGCCTTCACCGAGGGCACCACCGCCCGGGTCATCTTCAACGGCACTTCGCACCAGTATGTCAACTACACCGAGACCTTCAACATCCTCGAGCTGAACAAGTCCGGCGGAGCCCTGCGCGTCAACAGCAGCGCCGCGGTGGTATCCTGCGACCACTACGACTGGACCGCCGGCGCCGTGGACGTGCTCACGGGCACCTTCACCGCCAGCGACCTCCTCGACAACGGTATCTTCGGCTCCTGGTACGTCAATCCCGGCGGCGTCATCAACCTCACCAACAACGACGGCTGGGTGGATCTCAACGGCAATATGACCTTCACCAACGGAGGCACGATAAATGTCTTCGGCGGCACCGTCACTTCCGACTGGAGCTACAGCGCCAATGCCAGCCTGACCATGAACGGTGGCGTTCTGGATTTCAAGAACCAGGGGATCAACATCTACAACTCCCCCACCTATACCTTCACCTATAGTTTCTCTGGCAATCCCACGATCCGGACAGCAGGCAACTTCGCCTGCAACCGCAGCACTTTCACTCCCACCGCGGGCACTGTGGTGATGTATGGCAGCACGGACGCGACCCTGACCATGAACGCCGGCAGTCTTTTCAAACTCGAGATCGATAAAGCTCCATCCCGCGAGGAGGACTCCGGTCCGGATGTGTACATGGACAAAATTACCGGAGAGAGTAGAGAGCTTACCCGCGCCAACACTGTGAACCTTGCTACAAATGTGATTGCTACCCCCGGGACCTTTGAATTTGAAATCATCAGCGGTGTCTGCAATTTTCAGAGCTACCAATTGAGTTGTTTCCGTGCCCGTGTTTATGGCACTCTCAGGATGCACAACTCCGCTGCCAAACTATATGCCGAAAACCAAATCATCTGGCATGAAACCGGTATCGCTGACATCACCCTCGGCACCCTGGAAACCACCCGCTCCTGGGATGTACGGCCATCTGCCAATGTTATACTACCTGTGGCGGTTGTCACCAATCTCATCGGCACAACAACAACAAGTACCATCTCTAACACAAGTACCACGTTTCAATTCGGCACCCTGAATATTGGCGGAACCTCCACTACCGGTGGAGTCTATACCCTGACCGGCAACCAAAACATTCTGGTAGCCGGCAACCTGACCATCAGAAGTGGGAACGAACTGGACTTGGGCACTCGCAACCTCACCGTCAACGGCGACCTGAACCTCAACGGCACACTGGAGATCCATACCACTTCCGCCACGGTGCAGGGCAAACTGGAGCTCGCCGCCACCAGCACCCTGTTCATCAACTCCGGCGCCCTAACCAGCAATAGCACCACCGTCCCCCGCACCACAAACTTGCGCGGAACCTTCACCCTAAACACCGGCACCCTCACCCTGACCAACAACTCCCTGACCGTCCTCTCCGGCGCGGTGAACAACATCAGCGGCGGAACCATCTATTGCGACGGCATCATCGCCCAACACGCGGACACTTTCCGCCCCACCGGAGGCACCGTCCACCTGGGCGACCTCTACGGCGGCGGAACCTTCGCCAATTGGGTCGGCGCCAACAACTGGGTGCACCATCTGACCGTCGACGCGGGCTCACAGGGCTACCGGCTGGACAACGCCCTGGTGATCAAAGGCAATTTCACCCTACTCAGCGGCTTATTCGATGTCCAAAATAGCAGCGCGGTGAGCTTCAACATCACCATCAGCGGCAACTGGAGCCACCAGGGTGGAACCTTCTATCCCCGCAGCGGACGCGTGATCCTCAACGGCAGCGCACACCAGTACTGCAACTACACCGAAACCTTCAACATCCTCGAGACCAACAAATCCGGCGGCGCCCTGC
>CAYXEF010000009.1:44388-46506 GCA_964463825.1 uncultured Candidatus Cloacimonadota bacterium
AACTACACCGAAACCTTCAACATCCTCGAGACCAACAAATCCGGCGGCGCCCTGCGCGTGGATTCCTCCGACGCCGTGGTCACCATCGCCTCCTACGACTGGACCGCAGGTTCCCTGGACGTCCTCACCGGCACCCTCACCCTCCTCGACCTTGCCGACAACGGCATGTTCGGAGGCTATTACTGCACCCCGGGCGGAACCCTCAACATCACCCAGGACGCCTCCTCGCGCATCGACCTCAACGGCACCCTCCAGATCACGGGCGGAGCCGTGAACATCTACGGCGGCAGTGTCTACGCCTGCTGGCCCTTTGCCGCTCCCGCCAGCCTGACCATGAGCTCGGGTTCCCTCACTTACCACGACCAGGGCATCTACATCTACAACTCCGCCCACGCCTTCAGCTACAACATCACCGGCGGCAACATCTACACCACCCGGGGGATTTATTGCAACCGCCCGAACTTCAACCCCGCCGGCGGAGCCTTCCGGATGACCGGTTCCTACGACGCCGTGGTCAACTTCAGCGTCCCCACCAGCAGCCTCTTTAACCTCCGGATCGACAAGCCCGGTGCCCCGGCCTGGACCGTCTCCCTGAACGACGACCTCAGCTGCCGGGGGTCAGTATCCGTGGCCGCCGGCAAGCTCAGCCTCAACGGCAGGACCCTGAACTGCACCGTTGCTGTGTATGTTTACGCCGGCAGCTATCTGGAGCTGGGTCCGGCGTCGGTCTTGGCCCTGGGCAATGGCGGCTTGCTGAGCGTGCTGGACTCCGGCAACCTCAGCCTCCTGGGCTCCGCGGACTATGCGGCCCGGATCACGCGCATCAGCGATGGCTACTATGACGTCTATCTGCAGGCCTATTCGGTCTTCGCGGCCAACTATGCCCTCTTCGAATACACCGGACTGGAAGGGCTGGAATTTGCGTCCGACTCCATTATCAACAGCCTCGACAACTGCACCTTCCGTTACGGCCAGACCGGAGGCCGGTACCTGAGCTTCGTCACCCACAGTATCGTCGTCAACAATGCCCATTTCCCGATGAGCAACGGCGGTTACAATGTCTACAAGACGATGGGCGTCCTCGGCGGCATCATTATGGCCAACGCCACCGGCAGCTTCGCCGGACCGGCCTATGAATACGATCCTGCCAATGTGGTCTGGTGGACCGGCTCCGCTGTCGACCTGCAGATCAGCGACGTGGATTGGAGCCGCCCGGACGACTATGTCTGCGCGCCTGTCACCGCCACCGTCACGGTTGTCAACAACGGCGCCCACGACATCATCACCCCCTTCCGCGTCGATCTCTACCGCAACAGCCTCTCCCTACCTGCCGCCGGAACTTTGGGCGACCACTTCCTCACCATTCCCGCACTCAATGCCGGAGCTGAGGCCAGCGTCACCTTCACCAATGTGAGTACCGACATCCCCGGCACCTGGAGATCCTGGTTCCGCGTCGACACGGACAACCTCGTCCCCGAGACCAACGAGGCCAACAACTACTCCTATCCGGCCATTGTCACCGACTGGCTGCCCCTGCCCGGGTTCAACAGCGTGGCAATTGAGCCCGGCGCCGCAAATTCCGCCCTCTTGAGTTGGGACTATCCCGTGCCGGTCTATACTTTCTCCGTCTTTGCCAGTGTTGATCCCGGCTTTGTCCCGGGCCCGGAGAACTTGTTGTTTGACCTTCCCGGCGATTGGAATTGGGTAAACGTCAACACCGTCCTCAACCGCCGCTTCTACGCCATCAAGGCCGTGAGGGTTCTGCCTTAGACCGCGCCGGCCAGCGGGCCATAGCGCCCTGATACAAAACCAGCCCGGTCAGGGAAGCCGGGCTGGTATGGTGCCGTGAGTGTCCCCCGGTCAGTAGGGGGCTGCGGCTTGAGTAGCCATTGATTACGACATTGTGGGTAGTTTGAGTTTGGCTGGATTGATTCCGATCAGGTCGAGGATCAGTCGGAGCAGAACGAGGATAACCAGTTCATAAAACTTCTGCTCATCTTCTTCATCAACAAAAGGAATGTCAACAGCCTGATTAACACGCTCAGCCAGTAGCGTGGCGATTTCCTTGAGTAATGCTTCATTCATGTTGCCTCCTTAGGCGGGTTAAAAGAGAACGCG
>CAYXEF010000010.1:0-14483 GCA_964463825.1 uncultured Candidatus Cloacimonadota bacterium
GATAAATTCCCCTGTGGGTATGGCTGGAGATTGATCACGGAAACTGGGCTCAGGCGAGGACGAAGCTGTTGCCGCCGCTTTTGGCGAGATAGCCCTTGAGCTCGAGATTGAGGAGGAGGGTGGAGAGTTTGCCGAAGCTGTGGCCGGTGGCAAGCAGCAGTTCGTCGAAGGAGAATTCCCGCTGTTCGGCCCGGAAAAGGTCATAAACGCGCTGTTCGTCAGCGCTGATGGGTGGCAGGGCCTCCAACTGGTCTTTGGCCTCCGCTGACAGGCCCAGGGAAGATAAAATGTCCTCCGGGCAGGTGACGCATTGGGCGCCGTTCTTGATCAGGTAATTCGGTCCCTGGGCGTTGGGGTGGTTGATATTGCCGGGCAGGGCCAGCAGGTCGCGGTCCTGCTCGAGGGCGAACTTGGCTGTGAGCATGGCCCCGCTGTCCAGGGGTCCCTCCACGATGAAGCTGAGCGGCGCCAGGGCTGAGATGATGCGGTTGCGCGCCGGGAAGTTCCAGGCGTCCGGTTTGGTGCCGGGCTCAAATTCTGAGACCAATGCGCCGTGCTCGCAGACGCGCTGGGCGAGGTCCTTGTTCATGGCCGGATAGATGGTCTCCACGCCGCTGGCCAGCACGGCGACGGTCAGACCGCCATTATCCAAAGCGGCCAGATGCGCCACGGTGTCGATCCCAGCCGCAAGTCCGCTGATAATGGTCACGTTTTGGCGACAGACCGGGGCCAGCAGTCTGGAGCACATTTCACGGCCGTAAGAACTGGGTTTGCGCGTACCAACCACGGCCAGGCAGATCCGGCTCAAGGCCTTGGGCAGGTCACCCCGGTAATAGAGGATGAGCGGGGGCACGACAATATTGGCCAGCCCCAGCGGATACCCAGGCTCGCCGTAGCAGAGCAGTTCGATGCCGTAATGCTCGCAGAGTTTGGCGATCTGCGGCAGTTTGGGATGTTCGCTCGCCTGGCTGAGATGCTGCCGGACCTTTACATCGACGCTTGCGTCAGCATAAAGCGGATGTCCTGGCTGGCCCACGTACTCCTGCGGATCAGGATAGCGGTTCAATAGTTCCAATGCGGCGCGGGTCCTCAGTCCGGGGGCGGATTTGAGGCAGAGCCAGGCGTGCAGTTTATCCGTCATTGGGCTTGCAACAAATCAAAGAGCCGGAATTTCAGGCGTTCCAGGTTGATCCGGCCCACGGAGGAAACGGGCAGCAGTTCCACTCCAAAGACGCTTCGGAAGCGTTCTCCGATCTCTTGTGTAACTGGCTCTCTGTCCTCTTCCCGAAGAGTGTCGAGTTTACTCAGCACCACGAGGCAGGGTTTTTTGTCCATGAAGGGGTCGTAGCAATAGAGTTCGGAGCGCAGGGTGCGGAAGGCGGCCAGCGGATCGGGGGAATTGACGTCGATGAGGAAGAGCAGGATGCTGGTGCGTTGGATGTGTTGCAGGAACTGGTGTCCCAGGCCCTTGCCCAGATGCGCCCCCTCGATGATGCCGGGGATGTCCGCCATGACGAAGGACTGGTAATCGCTCACCCGCACCACGCCCAACATCGGTTCCAGGGTGGTGAATTCGTAATCGGCGATCTTGGGCCGGGCGGAGGAAAGCACGCTGAGCAGGGTGGATTTGCCGGCGTTGGGAAAGCCGACCAGGCCGACGTCGGCCATGAGTTTGAGCACCAGTTCCAGCTGGAGGGGCTGGGTCTGCCGTCCCGGAGTGGCGTGGCGCGGGGCCTGGTTGGTGGGGGTGGCGAAGTTGCTGTTTCCTTTGCCGCCGTGACCGCCGCGGGCGATGACGATCTCCTCGTTGTGGTGGGTGAGATCGGCGATCTTGACGCGCCGGCCGCTTTCCTCCACCCGGAAGAGTTCGGTGCCCAGCGGCAGGCGCAGATAGATATGGGCTCCGCTGGCGCCGGACTTGCGGCCGCCGGAGCCGTGTTTGCCGTTCTCCGCCTGATAGAGCTTGCTATAGCGGTAATCCAGCAGGGTATTCACGTTTTCGTCGCCCAAAGCTATGACCGAGCCGCCACGGCCGCCGTCGCCGCCGTCCGGGCCGCCCTTGGGGACGAATTTTTCCCTCCGGAAACTGACCGCGCCGTCACCGCCGTTGCCGGCTTTGACGTTGATGCGGGTATGATCTATGAACATCGGCTGCGCGGCCCTCCTCAGTTAAACAGCGCGAAACGGCGCGTGAGCGCTTTCCCGGCTTGCGTCACCCGCAGCAGGTAGACGCCGCTGGAAAGATCGCTACTCTTCCAAGACAGTTCCAGCGAGCCTTGCGGCGGCTGGCCCTGGTAGAGGGTGTCGAGTTTTCTGCCCCGCAGGTCATAGAGGCTGATCTGCAGCGGAGTGCTGTCCAGGCCTTCCAGCCTGAAGTGGCCGGAAGCGGAGTGCAGGGGATTGGGCATGCTCAGGCTCAGCGGCGCAGGGGTGGCCGCTTCCTGCGGCGCGCCCGTGAGAGACCAGGCGGTCTGCACCACGTCGATCTCGTTGTCGCTGACCAGCAATTGGCCGCTGTCCGGCAAATAGGGCAGCATGCCTGAGAAATGCACGGTCTGAGCAAAGTCGTTGCCCCAGACCTGGAATTCCAGTTCCGGCCCGTCCGTGATCACAAACTTCGCCTGCAGGGGAAAGTCGCCCTCGGCGTCCCAGTAGTCGAAACTCACGGTGTTGGTGCCGGTATTGACCATGAGATTGCTGCACTGCGGCAGGGTGTTTTGGTCCACGTCATAGACGTTGTCCACAAAGAACAGCGCCGATGGGGTGCTGTAGTCTCCGATGCCAAAGTCGATCTCGCCGCTGGCGATATTGTAAGCCGCGCGCATGCTCACACCCGAGACCGCGAGCGCGTTGAAGGTGCTGGGCCAGGGGCCGAAGTCCGGATCCCCGGTCAGGTCGTCCATATTGCAGGCCAGATAGAGTTTTCCGCCCAGGATCTGACTTTGGATGGAGCCCAGGAGTTCATAATAGGGCATGCCCGTATCATCGATGCGCGCCTTGTAAAGACCGGGCGAGATTACGCCGGGGATATTGAAGGTGTAGAGCATGGCGTAGGCCAGGGTGTCGGCCACGGTCTCCGGATTGGCGATCACCACTCCGTAAACGTTGTAGGAGGTGATGCTGTTCATGGTGGGGAAACTGCCTGCGGCATTGCCCAGAGTGAAGTAGAACTTGTCCTCTGTGGCCGCGCACCAGGAGCCGGTGAGATCCAGCACCGGAGCGTAAACCGTAACCGAATCGCCGGTAGCGTCGGTCCCGACCAGCCCGAGGGTGTTTAGCGCCGGCGGGAAGGCGTCGGCGGCCAGATACGGCGTATGCAGGGCGGCGAAACTTTCCTCCATGTAACTGATCTCGGTGCGCAGGCGATAGCGCAGAGTGTGGCCAAACTCGTAGGGGACCAGCGCCTCCATATGCGATCCGGAAATCTGCTGCACATCCGCTGTCTGCCAGGCCGCGCCATCCGTGCTGTAATAGCACTCGGTGCCCAGGAAGTTGCCGGTGCCGTCGGCCCAGCGGACGCGCAGATTGCCGTCCGCGCAGCGCGAGCTGTGCATCAGATCGAGGTAGGGGTTGTAGTATTGTGCCGCCAGGCTGGCAGCAGCCAGCAGAAGGACAAAAAGCAGTAATCTGTGTTTCATTTCAGTCTCCATTAACTGCGGAAGCCAGGGCTCCCGGTGTTCTTTCCGGATCAGGGCTCAGGGACTTCCTGAGTCGTGGAGCGGATTGTTTCCATCAGTCTCTTATAGTATGACCAGGCCGTGGCGTTCGGCTGGACATAAGTTTCCGGCGCTAGGGCAAACTCAGGATGGTGCTGGCTGACATAGTCGCGCAGGTATTGGGGTAAACCGGCGAAGCCTTGTTCCAGCTTGTATCCCCGTCCGTTGAGCAGCACCTGTCCGGGGCGTTCGCCCATTTCCATGAAGGGCAGCCAGGGATAGATGCGGGTGAAGCTGTAACTGGCCGGAACGCTCTGCAGGGCTGTGCTGGCCAGGTCGTCCTTGCGGGCCAGATACTGGGAGAACTCCACCGCCTGGAAGGTGTTGTTCTGGGAATTAAGCGGATAATCCCGCCGTTGCAGCGGATTGGGGTAATAGGGGAAGATCTCGCTGTGCCAGGCGATCTGATCACCCAGATCCTGGCTGGGCAGGATCATGGGCAGCAGCGGATGGTCCGTCTCCGCAAAGCGCAGATCCTGATTGAAGGGATCATTGAAGATATGCACCACGGGGATGTCCTTGCCCGTGACCGGATGGCGCCAGCTCTCGGCCAGCTGCCCGGTGCGGGGATCCAGAAACAGAGCGACTTCACGCCCCAAAAGCAGGTAGCCGTCGGCGGCGGGCTGAGCCCGCACGATGTGGTAACCCTCCAGGGCAAATAGCTCGCGCCGCTTTTCGCCCGGCACCAGCGCGTAGGCCATGCCCTGCCAGTGCCAGACGGTGTCCCGGCCGCTGAGATCCGCCCGCACCCTGACGTAGTCCAGCAGATAGTCCGGCAATCGCGCAGGGAAGCGGAAACTGGAGATCATGCGCTCGAAATCCGGCGCCGCCAGATCGAAGTAGTAGCCGTCCTCGCCCTGGCAGACCAGGGTGTAATGCCAGCCGCCGCGCCGGATGCGGACATATTGCGTGCGCAGCAGGAGGCCGCCGTATTGGTTGGAGATCAACACCAGCCGGTGCACGGTCAGCGAGTTCAATTCCTCGGCCTGGGAACTGAAGATCCGCACTCCGCGGTGTCCCTGGGCTTCCAATTCCCGGCGCAGCTGGGTCTTGTTCTGCTCCATGTACTCCATGAAATCCAGATTGCGCAGGCTCTCCGAAAGCGAGTCCACCTGCACCCAAAACTCATTGGGCAGCGAGGCTTTGTCGGTTTGGGAACTGACCGCGAATCCGCCCCCGGAATCTGTCTCCAACTGCCAATCGGCGGGATAATCCAGCACGTAGCCATAAACGGGATCGGCGTAGCTCTTCCCTTGCCATTCCTGGCTCCAGGCCCAAGCGGACAGCAGCAGGCAACACAGGCAGCAGAGGACGGTGCGGTTCATGGCAACTCCATATTCTCTATCTATTACACGTTTTTGGCAAGTTTTCCTGTGGATTGATATGTGTCAAGCAGGAATTACGACAGACTTTGCTTCCGCCGGGCTTTTCTCCTTGGATCGTCATCACAGAGACTGACAAGCCCACAACCCCCCACAATCCGCCGGGTTCGCGCCAAACGGGCGGGAGGTCGGGGCGAAGCCGGCTGACCGCCAATCAGTCCAGCGTCAGATCCAAGCAAAAGTAAGGGAGCGGAAAAGAATTCCGCTCCCGGGTGATACATCTCGGTGGGGAACTACCCGGACAGAAGTTCCAGCATTTTCAGCAATTCCGGCCGGGCGAAGTTGTTCTGATTGGGGCCGGTGATCCAACCGTCGTCGCCGAAGAAGATGATGGCCGAGGCCAGGTCTTCCGGCGGGCCGTATTCGCCGGAGAGCGGGATGAGGAGGCGGCGGATCTGGTGTTTGACGCCGAAGGCGGTGTCCGCTGTGATGAGGGACGGAAAGACCACTTCCAGCGCGGTGTCGTGATCCAGGATGCCCTGTGTAAGTTCCGGGGTCACGAGCAGGCGCAGTTCGTCGTCCGCCGATGCCAGCAGGCTCAGGGCGATGGCGGCCAGGGAATCGGCTGCCGCCAGTTCCGTGGCTTTGCCGTCCTGCCAGAGGAGGCATTTGAGCTCATCTTTTTTTCCCGTCTTGGCGATGCAGCAGCTGGTAAAGAGCGCCACGCAGCCCAGGAGTACAAAGATCCTGCTCATCACGCGCATCCTAATATATGGAGATCTCGTCCAGCAGGCAGGCGGAGTCGTAGGCGCTGTCACCCACGTCGCCGATACGGATGATCAGGCGCACGATCTGGCCGCGATACTCCACGATGTCGGCAACGAATTCGCGCCAATCCGTGCCGTAGGCGTCGCCCTGGCCAAATGAGATCGGCGGTGAAACATCGGTCAGCCCATAACCCACGAAGCTGTCGATGGTCTCGTGGAAGAGCACGTGTTCCACTCCAGCGCTGTCCTTCAACGCGAAGGTGAGGTAGTCCTGATACTGGGAACCGACCCATTCCATAAATTCCTCGGACATGAAGTTCCACTTGATTTTGAGGTTGGAGACGGCGTCCGGGACCTTGAAGGACTGGGCGATGCTGCCACTGTCCGTGCTGTAGCCGAGGCCGGTGGAGATGATGCCCATGAAGGAGCCCTGGGTGGGTGTGTAATCTCCCAGCAGCGTGATCACGCGGCCATCGCCGGCGCGGGTCCAGCCGGTGAGGTTGCCCATTTCGAAGTCGCCGTTGATGAGGTCGTAGGAATAGTGCAATTCGTTGGTGGAGGCGTTCATGGTGTAGGTGGCGTGGTGGCTGATAGGATCGCTCTGGCCGGCGGTGAAGGCCTGGCCGTTGTTCTTCAGCTCCACTGCCATCTTTTGGAACAGCTCGTCGCATTTGGCCTTGCAGAAACTGGTGCTGACAATCTTGCTGAAGCCGAAATAGGCCTTGGCGCCCTTGCCCAGGAAGGCGTTGGCCAGGTTCAGCGTCTTGGAGCTTTCGCAGGAGCCGTTGAAGACCAGGCTGTTGGGCAGGGTACCGGCCAGGCTGGCAATGTAGGCGGAGCGGACGCTGTAGACCGTGCCCTTGAGCACGAATTCGCCTTCGTTGTTGTAGGTCACATTCTCATGATAGGAGATCTTGTTGTCGATGATATCCAGAAGATGCTCGATGAGGTTGTCGGCGGTCATCAATTCGCCGGTGAGAATATATTCGCCGCCTTTGCCATGGGTGTCAAGGATGATGGTGCCATATTCGGCGAGGTTGGCCAGCGAGGCGATGGTGCATTGTTGGTTGGCGAGCGAGACGACATTGAGGCCGAGATCGCTGTTGCCGAAGATGGTCTCCAGGCTGGGTCGCATGTCGATGCCAAAGGCGGACTCAAAAGGAGCCCAGATCAGCACGTCCTTGTCCAGGATGGCGTTGGGATCGACATCCTTGGACAGGTTCCAGTTCACATACGGGGTCATGCCGGCGTAGGGATTGACGCCGCGGGTCTGCTTGTGCAGGGGGACCGTGGGCGGCTGTCGTACTGCAGTGGTGGAACCGCCCTTGGTGATGATGTTGCCGTCGGCGTCGGTTTCGGAGAAGATGACGCCGCTGGTGATGCCGGAGGTGTAGGTGATCTCCAGGGCGCCGTCAACTTCAGCCACGGAGGCAACTCCGGCCTGGGAGGCGAACCAATCCTTGAGGGCGTCTTTACCTTCTTCCAGGCTGGTGGCGTCGCTGGCGTTGAGCACGTCGTCGATCTGGTCGTAGGTGTCGGTCAGGACATCGATATCTGTGTTGGACAGTGCCTCGTAGACATTGATGCGGAAAAGCGGCGAGTAATTTGCCACCTTGCTGCCGGTGTAGGCTACCACGCGGTAGAGGTAGGAGCCGGTGTTTTGTTCGTAGATGCCGCAATTGCCTGAGTAAATTCCGTCGCCGGAGATCTCGTCGGAGTTGCTGAGATTGCCGTTGTCCATCAGGTCGCCGACCTCCTGCGCCACGGTCAGGCTGTCTGTGAGGCGCACCAGTTTGACTGAGGTGATGGCTTTGGCGGAGGCCTGGATGGTCTGCCGCACCGCGGTGAAGCCGGTCTGGCCGGCGAAGAAGCTGGTCTGGCCAAAGGAGGGGGCGCCGGTGAATTCGACATCCGTATTGCGCGTCACCCAGAGCGTGTCGCTGGCGGCATTGCCTTTTTTATCCTTGGCCTGGCAGACGATGACATTCTCGCCCTCAGCCAGAGGCAGATCCTGGAGGCTCCAGCTGGTCTTGCCCGTGGCGGAGACGTAAGCGCCGCCGTTGACGCTGACCTTGACGGACTTGATCTCTTCGTTGTCGGATGCCGTTCCGGCCAGATCGAGCGTGGCGGAGGTGGTCACCCAGGAAAAGTAGTTGGTGGGGGAATTGATGTTAATTGTGGGCTTTTCTTCATCGTTGGAAAGGCCCAGCCATTCGCAGCCGCCGAGGCAGAATATCAGGCCCAGAAGCAGGATGAGGTAGATCCTGGCATGGTTTTTCATAACAAACTCCTTGTTTAGGTAGGCGTTGTCGTTCAGGGTGTCCGGAGCGGTCGTCCAGAGCGAAATTTCAATGCCATACATCTATTTCCGGCACAGTCCGTCTGTCAAGGAAAAATCAACCTTTGCCAGGGATTCAGGTCTGTTTGATACGTTTCGGGGCAGTGCCGGGAATTTGCTTTGCAGGGACGCGCTATCCGGATAAACTATCCTTGATAAAGTAATTGCGTTCCCAGACCGAGCGCCAGAGGCAGGTAACAATGTTTCGTGTCCTGATCCTGATTTTCTTGCTGATCCCGGCGGCCGCGCTGTCCGCTTACGAAGTGGCGCAACTCAGCCGCACTTATGTGGATCCCAGCCGCGACGACCGGCAGATCCCGGCCCAGATCTACTATCCGGTGGACGATGGCCGCGAGGCCTTTCCTCTGATCGTGTTCGGCCATGGCTGGCTCCTGCCCGTTTCCACTTATGCCACCTTGCGCGACGACCTGGTCTCCCAGGGTTGGATTCTGGCCTTTCCCACCACCGAGGGAGGGCTCTTTCCCGATCATCTGGATTTCGCGCTGGATTTGGAATTCGTGGCGCACAGCGTGTTGACGGAGAACTATCAATCGGACTCCGAACTGTATGGCCTGGTGCTGCAATTCAGCGTGCTGATGGGACACTCGATGGGCGGCGGGGCGGGCGTTCTGGCGGCTTCCGGCACTTCGGCGGACGCGCTGGTCACCCTGGCCGCAGCCGAAACCGACCCTTCCGCGATCGCCGCCGCGGCGCAGGTGACAGTCCCCTCGCTGACTTTGGCCGGAGGCAGCGACAGCATCACCCCGCCGGACCAACACCAGATCCCCATCTTCCAAAACCTGGGCTCCTCCTACAAAAGCTACGTCTCCTTCAACGGCGTGGGACACCTGAACATATATACCAATCCGCTGGTCCTGACGGTGATCCGGACCTGGCTGGACTACGCCCTGAGCGGGGAAAACTCCGCCCTGGCAGCCTGGATCGGCTGGCTGGACCAGAATCTGGACAACCTTTCCTACATCAATGTGGGCTATCCCGAGGTGGCGGCCAGCGATCCCCACGCGGCGCCGGTGATGCCGCGCCTGGAGATCTGGCCCAATCCCGCGCGCTCCGCAGCCAGTTTACGCTATCGCCTGAACCAGGGAGGCCGGGTCTGCCTGGTGCTCTATGACCTGCGCGGACGCAAGCTGCGCACTCTCTACGAGGGTCAGCGGCCGCCGGGATCGCATCAACTGGATTTTGCCACGGAGGACTTGCCCAGTGGATTGTATCTGGCGCGGCTGCAAGCGGGGGACAGCGAAAGCCGGGGCTGGCTCACGCTGCTCAAGTGAGAGGCCGCGTGTCGCGGCAGTTCTGACCGTATGGCTTCGGAAGTCCATTGCGGAGCGCGGTTGGGGACAATAATTTGAGTCCGGGCAGGCTGACCTTGTGAATATCCGGTTTTTCCACATCTCTCTCCTGCTATCATTGCGCTATCATTGCGCACTCACTGCGGACTTAGTCCGTAATGAGTCCGCAGTGAGTCCGTAATGATAACCGGAGCCAGACTGGTTTTCTTTGGGGATTACTTAAGATTGAGCAGGATCAGGCTCGCCACCAGCAATGCCCACAACAGGGCGTCGCGCCGGGATGCCCGCTGTTTCCATAAGGCAAGGTCGCAGGCGATGCTGAGGATGACGATGGAGACCGCGACCAGCGGATAGGCCAGGGCGGCGGGGACAAAGTCCAGTCCTTTGAGGAAGAAGACCGTGGAAAAACGGTTGGGCAGGCCCAGGAGGCAGCCGAAGAGCAGCGAGGCCGGATGCAGCGGGATTTTGCCGATCACCACGGCCAGCAGCGTGAATACGAAGGCGGAGGCGAAAATGGTCAGCACAAAGGCCGCTTCGGCTCCCGAACCCAGTTCCTTGTAGATCTTGAGGCTGGCGTCCGTGAGTCCGGAGATCAGGAAAAGGCCGATGATCCACAGCAGGTTGCGCAATTGGGCGGGATCGGCCTTGAGGCTGAAGGCGGCGAGGCCGGTCACGATGCCGAGGATATTCCACAGGTTGACGCTCTCCCTAAATACAGTCACAGCCAGCAACACGGGGATGATCATGGCCACGCGCATCACGCCCACGGAGAGCGAAAGTCCGTTGACCACAATCGAGCGCTGATAAACCCAGAAATTGCCCAAAAACAGCGCTCCGGCCAGCATTCCCAGCGCCAGGTCGAAGGCCGGCGGCAGGCCCTGTCCCGCGGGCAGATCGAAGAAACTCACGCTCCCCGCCACCAGATAGTTGCCCAGAAAAACGGGCAGCACGCTCCTCTGCGTGCGGCGGTTGAAGGCCATGAGCAGATTGGCGATGAGCACCGAGCAGAGGACGCTGAGGACGAGATACCACATCTGGCGGGGTTCCTGGCTTATCCGGCTGGGCCGTTATTTCAGCAGCAGCACTTTGACGCTGCGGCTAACATTCGCGGCACTCAGCCGGACGATGTAGAGGCCCGAGGGAAGCCAGCTGCCGGAATCATCGCGTCCGTCCCAATCCACAGAGTGCTCCCCGGCGCCCAGAGCGGTATCCTGCAAATTCCGGACCAGCTGTCCGCGCAGATTGAAGACGCTGAGCGAACAACGCGAGGCATTCTTGAGGGCAAATCTCACACTGGTCGAAGCCGTGAAGGGATTGGGACCGCAGTTGAGGCTGCTTGGTGGAGGCGCGGCGACATCGTCGTTATCCGATACTATCTGATAGGTATAGATGGCGATGTTGTCGTTACCGAACAGGTATAGATAATCCTCATCCCAGTCGATGTAGAGGGAATAGGAGCATTGGGGCAGGTACAGCGCTTCCTCCACCCAATCGTGGATGCCCGCGGCCGCTGCGGCGTCGTAGAAACTCACCCCACAAAACCTGCCCACACAGACAAAATTGCGAAATCCGAAACCGAACAAGCCCAGGGGCACCATGAGGGTCGTCTCCGCGTTGATAAACAAGGATGGAAGCGGAGGGCTGAAAGTGCGGACAAACCCAAAATCTCCCGCGTTGTACATAAATACGTACTGATCGGAGAAATAGTGGGGATAAAAGAGCGGCGGCTGGGGCTCGTCTTCCGGCAATCCCGCGCAAACGTAGAGGTCGTTGACGCCGGAACCAGCGTCCGACAGCAGGTACAGCTGGCCGTTGATGAAAGTCGGGCTATGCATGGCCAGCGGGACCGGATAGCTGAAAACCAGGTTTGCCTGGCCGTTTTGGACACAGTATTTCAGCACCGCGGGATAGCTGTTGTCCAAGCGGTAAAAACAGCCTGGCTCTGCGTAGTGGAAAAAGGTCGTGGCCTCCGGGGAAGAGGGAAAAGAGCTGACCAGTTGCGGATTTTGCAGATCCCCGATGTCGAAAATGGCATCCGTGGATGTGGCGTGGGAATTGGGATTCAGCAGGGCCAGGAGGAGCTCGCCGCAGACGTCGATCCGCGCGCTGTTGCCCTCCAAAATGCTGAATGAGTAGCTGGGAACTTGCGGGACGGATACGTCGAAACAGGCCACCCCGCTCCGGTAAAAAGGCTGCAGCACATAAGATCCGTACTTGCGGCCCCGCCCCAGCGTAGTGCTGAACCGGTAACACCTGCCGGTGAAACTCAGGCTGCCGCTGCCGTCCAGCCTGAGGCAAACGCAACCCTCGTTGCCGTGGTGATGAAAGAGAAAACTGCCGCAAACGCTCATTCTTTCTACATCCGGCCCATAGCCCAAACCTTCCGGATAAGCTGTGGAATCCGCAAATACGGGATTGGCCGGGTCGCTGATGTCGTAGATATAAAAGCGGGTCGTGTCTTCAGCCAGTTCGTAATTGGCGCCGAGCAGGAAGCCGTTGAGGGAAACGCCACGCGCCGAAAAGGGACGCAGAATCTCAGATAAAAGCGTCCAGTTCAAGGGATCGGCAAAGTCGAACAGCCGGATCCCTTCTCCGCATTGCAGACCGGCGATGTTTGGCGCCACGTCGAAGATCCAGGGAAAGCTGTTGACCGCATAATGCGGCAAGGTGAACGTCCCCAGCAATTGCAGCCCGGAGACGGGATCCACGGAGAAAAGTTGGAAGGGATTGGAATTGAATGGCCGGGAGACCACGTATTGGTTGCCGATCACTTCAAAATGGTAGTTTTGCGGGTAAAAGCCGATCTCGTGCAGATCCACAGGATCGAACAGGGCCAGTCCCTGCAGGTATCCGTCGCTTTCCTTGTTGGCCAGCAGCGTGTCGTTGAGGATATGCAGGTTGCCGTAGGTGTCGATGTTTGCTCCAACGGTCAAGCATCCCGCCGCCTGGGGGTGCCAGGGATCCGTGATATCGACCTTGTAAAGCGCTCCCATGTCCGGTTGGACGTCGGAGAAGGCAAAATAACTGACATCGAGGAACAGGTAATTCTGCCAGGCGACCAGTTCGTTAACGGAGCCCTGTACGCCGTAATTGGCGATCTCGGTGAAGGTGCCGGCCAGACTGTCCCAGAGGCAAACCTGGAAGCCGTAGCTGTTGGGCATGTAAACAAAAGGATAGCGCACCACCGATTCCCGCGCGTAGTGCGAGTCGTGCGATGTGAAGGCAAAGCGGGATATTTCCTGCAGCTGTAGCTGAGATGGTTGCGCCTGTAGGAGCGGCACCCCGCAGGCCAGGAACATCAGAGAAGCCAGGGTGAGTCTGAGTGTATGGATTCGGGTCATCATTTACTCCCTTAGCACGATCTTGAGCAGTTCATTTCCACGCGGCGCGGCCAGTCGCAACAGATAGATCCCTGAGGGCAGTTTATGACCGCGGGAGTCCGTCCCGTCCCAAACGAGGCTGTGTTCCCCGGGAGCGAGGCCGGTCCAGGCGCGCAGACATTGGCCGCGCAGGTTGTAAAGGCGCAGTTCGGCCCCTGCACCGGCTTTCAGGCTGAAAGTGATGGTGGCTGAGGGATTGCAGGGATTGGGCCGGACGCGCAGTGCGCGGAGCTGGCTGTGGGCGTCGGACGAGGCGGTCAGCAGGATCTCGAGCGTGGCGGGAACCGATTCTCCCGCGATATATTCAGCGGTGACGGCGGCAAGGTAAGTCAAGCCGGGGACCAGGTCCTCCAGGGGCCAGGATTGGCCGGTCGTGGAGCCTTGCAATTCGCCGTCCAGATAGATCCTGTATTGCACGAAGGGTGATGTGCTGCCGTCGTTGGGCCCTTCCCAATTCAGGATGAAACCGTCGGTCTGGAAACTCAGGTTCAGCGGGGGATTGAGCACGGCGGCTGAATACATTTGGTTGCGCCAGTAGCTGAAGGTGCCGTCGTAATCGCCCAGGATGAGGTCGGGATCGCCGTCGTGATCGAGATCCGCCAAGGCCGGGGCGGCGTTCTGGTCGGTGGAAATGCCGGCGAAGATGGTCCCGTTCTGCGCCCAGCCCAGGCCCTGGCGCAGGTAGCATTGCAGGTTGCCGGCGAGGTTGCCGGCCACCAGATCCCAATCGCCGTCATTGTCCAGGTCGCCGAAACAGGGCGAGCAATCGGAGCCGACGTCGATGCCGCCGAAGTAGCCGGCTTGCGCCACCCAGTCCGGCGTGGCGGGCGTTCCCTGATTGAGGTAGAAAAAGAGTTGCCCGGCTTCGTTGCCCGCCGCCAGATCCAAGTCCCCATCGCCGTCCATGTCCAGCAGGCGCGGTACGGACCAGCCGCCCAGAGCGATCGGAGGCAGCACTCCGGCCTGTTCCATAAAGCCGAAACCGGTATTGCGGTGGAAAAAGAGGCCGCCGTTGAGGTCGCCCACGATGAGATCCGGCAAGCCGTCCGCGTTCACGTCTCCGGCAGTGACCGCGGCGTAGATGGAATGGTCGATGCTGGCGAAATAGGCGCTGTTTTCCGCCCAGGCCGGGGCGTAGGGCGTGCCGGTGTTTTGGTAGTATTTGATGTTGCCCAGCTGGCTGCCGCTGAGCAGGTCAAGATCGCCGTCGCCGTCCCAATCATCGAAGAAGGGGCTGCTGGCTCCGCCCACGTCGAGCACTCCGCCGAAGAGCGCGGTGTTGGCCTGCCAGACGGGATTGGCGGCGGTTCCGGTGTTGACGTAATAATAGAGAGGTCCGTTGGCGGTGCCGAACACGAGATCACAGAGGCCGTCGCCGGTGAGATCCGCCAGATCTGGAGAATTCCAGTAAGTGGCCATCCCCAGTCCGGTAAAAAAGGAATCTGCCGCTTGCCAGTTACCGGATTGCGGGCTGCCGGTGTTTTGGAAATAGACGAAGCCGTGGGAGTCCCGTCCCGCCAGGATATCCTGGTCGCCGTCGTTGTCCAGGTCGCAAAACACGGGATAGGCGTAGAGGCCGATATCGCCCAGGATTTGGACTGAGGACTGCAGAAACTGGCCGCTGGCGGGAGTGCCGGTGTTGAGATAGAG